>JALRHN010000157.1:263-4760 GCA_023259575.1 Candidatus Kapaibacterium sp.
GGAGTAGATATTGAAAATAAACCATTTAAGTATCCTCCTTCGATTGGTGCCTATGAAGGAGATGAGATCTCTTCAGTATCATCTGAATCTAATCAATATAGCATTCGAACTACTAGAACATTAGACGGAATATGGCTAACAATACCCAATGAATTTCTACCCAAAAAGGTGTCAATCATATATCTTAATGGGGCATTAGCTAAAACACTCTTAATTCAACATGAAACAATGTTTATACCACTTGATTATCATCAATTCTTGATATGGTAGATCATATTAGAATAAACATTCTTCCACATCCTTTCCAAATAAGCAGATAATTCAATAGAAATATTTGTTTGATATTAAGTGATTATTATTCTGTGGGTAACATTACCATGAAATTTATCCAGCTACTACTCCTAATATTTTCTTCTTTCACATTTTTAGAAGCCCAAAATTATCAGATTGGTCATAGACAATTAACATTTGTAGATTCCACAAGAGCGAATAGACAAATTACATGTGAAATATATTATCCTTCAGAAATTTCTGGTGATAATACTCAAATAGCATTAGGAACTTTTCCTGTTTTAGTATTTGGACATGGTTTTGTGATGCCAGCTTCATCGTATGATATTTATTGGAATACTATTGTACCAAAAGGATATATACTCGTATTTCCCACAACTGAGTCTTCATTTTCTCCTTCTCATACGAATTTTGGAAAAGATATGGCGCATATTTCAAAATCTATGAGATTGAGAGGAAAGACACCTAGTTCCCCATTTTATAATGCAATAGATTCTACATCGGCTGTTATGGGACACTCTATGGGTGGAGGATGTGCTTTTTTAGCAATGCAATATGATCCAGAAATTACAGCTCTTGTAAGTTTTGCAGCAGCAGTTACTAATCCTTCATCTGTAACTGCGGCGCTTCAAATTAATAAGCCAGCATTAGTATTTTCTGCTTCAAATGATTGCGTTGCACCCCCAAATAATCATCAAATACCCATGTATGACTCTTTATCTTCTTTGTGTAAAACATTTATCAGTATTAATGGGGGAGACCATTGTCAATTTGCCTCATATAATTTTAATTGTAATTTGGGACAGTCTACCTGTAGTCCAAAAGCCACTATAAACTCATCCAATCAGCAATCAATTGTTTTTAATCATCTATTGAATTGGTTGCGATATATTCTAAAAAAAGATTGCTCAAGTGGAGATTCTTTTCAATCTCAACTTGCTATTGGTAATGGAATTTCAAGCAAACAAACATGTAATTATATTGTCCAAAAACCAACTATTGTTGGTGAATCAGGTATTTGCTTAGATAATACTATTCAACAGTATAGTGTTCCAAAAAATGAATATTGTCAAACTGAGTGGATATCACCAACCAAAGGATTAATAGTAGGATCTAATAAGAATGATTCTGTATCAATTTTATGGAAATCTACTGGTATAGATACTTTAAAGGTAAGAGTTAAGAGCTTGTATAATGGTTGTTTTGTTGATACTCATATGATTGTGAGGATATATCCATTACCATTATCCTCGATTACTGGCTCGCAAAATATTTGTTTAGATAATCCTTTACACTCATATACTGCTTCCTTTGATTCTACTATAAGTACTCAATGGCAATCTATAAAAAAAGGGACTTTTCAATCTACCAGAGATTCTCATTTTGTATCAATTTTGTGGTCTGAACCAGGAATTGATACATTGAAAATCAGACAAATTCATAAGTCGAGTGGATGTATAAAGGATACTCAAATCATAGTTTTAATTCATGAATTACCTTTTACCGAAATAAAGGGACCAAATAAAGTTTGCCAAAACACATTTAATAATATCTATACAGTCGAGAATCCAGATGGTCATCTTATTGAATGGAAAGAACCTAAGCTAGGAACGATCAAAGGTTCTAAAACTGCAAATAGTATTACTATAAATTGGAAAAACTCTGGAAATGATACTCTTCATGTAACTGTAAAAGACAAATTAACTGGATGTAGATTTGATACAAACCTAATTATAACAATAGTAGAGCAACCAATATCATTTATTTCTGGAAGAAGAAATGTATGTGAATTTACTCCTATTTCTCATTATAAAGTAGATCCAATAAAGGGCTGTTCATATAATTGGACTTGCTCACCAAATGGAATTATTCTCGGATCAAAAAATTCAGATAGTGTTGCTATTAGATGGTCTTCGGTTGGCAATGAATCTGTGATGGTTAGAATCTCAAACCCTTTAACCGGATGTTTTAGTGATACTTCTTTATCAATTACAATACATCCTACTCCAATTCCAAAAATAACTGGTAAAACAAAGGTTATTGAGGGAGAATTGAAGATTCCATATTCTGTGAGATATGATACTAAATCAACATACATATGGAATATTATATATGGAGATGCAAACCTGATTGATGAAGATAAATATATAACATATATGAATATTGGTAAGCCTGGAAATATTGCACTTGAAATCTTGGAAGTAAATAATTATGATTGTGCAAATACCGATACTCTTTTTATTACTTCAGAGTCTATGACAGGTATTCAAAATAGCGACAATGAATTGATAATATCTCCAAATCCAGCATCAGAATCCTCCTCTATCAGCATTGCAATTTCACATGATATTAAATATGCTGAGATATTTAATTCTCTTGGTGAAACTAAAGGGTTATATGTTAGTGAAACACATCCTGAGATATGTATCTCGACACATGGATTATCTCCTGGTGTATATTATGTGATTTTATATGGCAATCAAAAAAATTATTTTAGGAAATTGTTAATTCATAACTAATTGTATTTTCATTACCTTATAAAAAACATAAT
Organism: Candidatus Kapaibacterium sp.; assembly: GCA_023259575.1. GTDB lineage: Bacteria > Bacteroidota > Ignavibacteria > Kapaibacteriales > UBA961 > UBA961. The sequence goes on from JALRHN010000157.1 coordinate 3,106, forward strand.
GCATTTCGATATCTTTTAACATAGTTTATTGTAAAATGAGAATTGTATGCAAAATATCAAAGAAATAGAGTTATTAATCAAAGAATGGGAGCAACAGGCAGGTCTAGGAAAGGATCTTCTTCAACTTGAAGAAAAGGTTAACAATGCTTTGCATATAATCGAACAATTGATGGATATGAATGAACATTCAATGAATGATATTCATGTACTTAAAGCAAGATTGTATTTACTTTTATCTGAGACATTTAGGCAAAGAGGATTTCTTGTAGAAGGATTATTGTATTCTACAGAAGCACTATCTGAAGCAGAAAAATCTGATGACCTACCTAGAAAATCTCAAATTTTAGGTGCACAGGGTACTTCCTATAGACAATTAGGTGATTTAGGTAAAGCTTTGCAATGTTATGAACAAGCGATAGTAATTGATGAACAGGTAGGAAATATCAGAGGAATTGCCAGGCATATTGGGAATATTGGCATTGTGTATATGGATCTTAAAGAATACGAAGTTGCATTAGATAAATATCATAAAGCAATAGAGTTAAATAATTCTATAGGTAATAAATCTGGTGCTGCAACATCTTGGGGGAATGCAGGCGCTGTATATTATTATCAAAAGAATTTTCAAAAGGCACTGGAATCATTTACCAAAGCATATGAAATTCATCTAGAAGAAGATCATACATATGCTGTTGCTTTATGGCTTGGTAATATTGGAAATGTGTATTATGAAATGAAAAATTTTAGTGAGGCAAAACTATATTATGATCAATCAACAGGAATATATAAAGATATTGATATAAAGGAAGGAATTGCTCAAAATCACTATAATCTAGGTAGATTATTTTCACATATAGATAATATTGAAAAAGACATTGATTTTGCTCTTGAGGAGTACTCTATTGCTTTAGAAATGTTCGAAGAACTACATCATGCAACTGAAATATATAAAATTCATGAATGTTTATCGACATTATATGCCCAAAAGGGAGACTGGGAAAAGGCATTTAACGAGCATTGTACATTTCACGAATTATATGCAAAAGTTCAAGATGAAGAGGCAAGAAATCAAGCTCAGAACTTGGAACATAGAAGGAAATTAGAAAAAGAACAAAAAGACCGAGAACTTAAGATAGCAAGATATCAGGAACAAGAAAAAATACTTCATAATATGTTGCCTTCAAGAATTGCTGATAGGATTCTAGATGGTGAAACAACTATTGCAGAGGAAGTAGAAGAAGTAAGTATCTTTTTTGCAGATATAGTAGGATTTACTCAATTATCTGAAAAATTAACACCTGAAATATTGCTAAATGAATTAAATACAATTTTCACAGAATTTGATTTGATAGCAAAAAAATATGGAGTAGAAAAAATCAAAACTATAGGAGATTCTTATATGGCTGTTTGCGGAGTTCCTAATCCATATTTGGATCATTCTGATAGATTGGCAAAATTTGCACTTGAAGTATTAGAAAAGGCTAAAACGATGGTTCTTGGTAATTCAATTATGAAATTACGCATTGGACTGCACTGTGGAAAAGCAATTGCAGGTGTAATTGGAGAGCATAAATATGCATATGATTTATGGGGTGATGCTGTCAATATTGCAAGCAGAATGGAGAGTCATGGAGCCCAAGGACAAGTCCATATTT
>JALRHN010000158.1 GCA_023259575.1 Candidatus Kapaibacterium sp.
TGGCATAAATAAAGCAAATACATATGTTATGGAAACATCTGCTAAAGAATCAAATGCAGACGTTTATGTTGTAGATCAATCACCGTTATTCAGATTAGATCCATATATAATGATGCCTAAAGCTGATAGTATTAGTTTCACAGTTTCATGTGCAAGTATTTTAGCTAAACATTATCATGATAGTAATTTAATTGAAATAGCAAAATCTTATCCTGAATATAATTGGCATAAGAATAAGGGTTATATTACCAAAGATCATAAAGAAGCTGTGATAAAATATGGATTGTCAGATTTGCACAGAAAGTCATACAAACTTAAATCATGAAACTCGCTAATAATATCGGTATAGTATCTTCTTTTATTTGTGCAGTTCATTGTGCTATTACTCCGCTACTATTAACTTTTTTACCTTTATGGGGATTATCACTACTAGCAGATAAAACATTTGAAATTATTATGTTATGTTTATCTGGAATATTTGGTATTTTTAATCTCTGCTTTGGTATTAAGAAACATAAATCATATAAAGCTTTAAGTTTATTTTCAATTGGTTTTGGTTTGTCTGCAATTGGAAATATGCTTCACAGTCATATTGAAAATCATCAACATCATGAAAGCTTTGAGCCATATACTCTTTGTTTAATTTTTGGTGGAATTTTGATATGTGTTTCTTATATTGTTAATTCTAAACTGTGCAATTCTTGTAAGGTTTGTCATGTCAGATAATTTTCCTTCTAAATCTTTTAAAGAAAAAACCAACTCTGTAAATGATCTAGAGTTGGTTGATATTAGATTAGAAAAAATATTAATCGGGCCCAATGATAGAGCATATGTGTTATTAGGTAATTCTGAAAAAACAGTATGCTTTGAATTAAATTCTTTTGAAGGTAGTATGTTATCTTTTGTTTATAAAGGTCTACATACAAATTCACATATACAAACAATACATCAGTTGTATATTAGATATTTGAAAGATCAGGGAACTAATCTTGAAAGGGTGGTAATTGAATCTAGAGCAGGAGATATAAATTATGCTAGCTTAAGATTCGTTGATATCAAGCATAGAAGATATTATGCCATTTGTTCTTTAGGAGATGCTTTGATTCTTTCTTATTTAACAAAGTGCTCACTCTCAGTAGTCAAAAAACCGTGGCTAACCTACGATCCTTATGATGACACCAATTATGAGCACTTTATTATAGATTTGTCCCCTGAAGACTAAAGCTAGATTATGAAGTAGCGATCCAGCAGTAGAAGTCGAAGTCAACGGTTAATAACTGGTTAGTAACGTTGAACGCAGACTTTGTAACAACAGACTTGGAAAGGTTGACTGATGGGAGAAGGTTGGTCCATGTATTGTTCGAAGCATTATAGATTTCGAAAATAAACGGAACGTTTTCAGCAACAGCAGCACCAGGAGTCTGAAGAGTAAGGTCTCCAGCGGTTGGTTCGTTAGTACCATAGGAAAGGTTGACAGATTCGTCAATACCTGCACCATACTGGCTGAAGTAGTAGTCTCCACCTCTGTCTTCAAGAAGAACAGCAGCTTTACCTGAACCGGAGATTTCTACACCAGTAATACCAAGGAACGGGAACTGAGCACCGAAGCGGTAGGTCTTGTTAGTACCTGGAACCTGGATTAATTCACCCTGTCCATCAGATGGCATACCATCGTCAGTTGCAGCAGCCTTAGGAATTAAGAAGAAGGTTTCCTGGGTCTTTGACTGAACCTTGAGGTTAGCTTCCATGATGAAGAATGTTCTACCACCGATGCTAACTCGGAAGTCGTAGAATCTTGCAACTCTTGTAGGACCACCAGCGCTCAATGGGTTAAGTTCATTGATTGGAAGGTTGGTTACCTGGAAGTAGTTAGCAAGTGTAGAGTCTGCAGAACCGTCCGATTTAAGGGTTAGGTCCACAGTAGCACCTGATTCTGAAACCTGGAAGTTTGCAGATTCAAGAATTGGTAATGTCGCAGTTGTTGGTGATAAGATTTCTGCAATCTTTGTGTTTGCGAGAGCTCTTCCGTCTTTGCTAGCTGCGCCACCAACAAGAATAGGAGCCTTAACTGTAATACTTTCAGATACACCACCAATATCAAGAATTCTTGAAAGAGGAGTACCCTGAATGAAGTTCTTGGCTTCTACTTGCATCGATCTATTTCTGTTTGCAGATTCTGCTACGTACTGCGAACCAGAAATCAAGAGCGACTTATAAACACCATATAGGTTGTTGTTTAGAGGCATAATACTATCTCCTGATTTATTTCATTGTAATCATTTACAACGTCTTATTTTTATTTTTCTTCGAATATGTTTTTTTACCCTTTATCGGTACTTTCATATTCTCAAATTGTGAATAAACTTCCTTGTACTAATGGAGCCCAAGGTGTTGTCATCGCTGTCCATTTTGTTTTTCTCATTAAAGTTTTTGCTGATAACGGCACTTCTGATATGTTAAACAATGGAGTATTAAATTTCACAGCTAATGGACCTATATTAAAAATCATATTTTCGTTTACAATCCATCCTCCGTGAATATGAGCATGTTGTTCCATTCCAACTCTCATTATTTCCTGTATATTTCCACCCCATTTAACAGATTTCACACCAATTAGACCAATTTGATCATTTCTAGTAGCTACTGTTGTAGTAATTGGCATCAAAAATGTTGGAGTATCAATTTCATTTTCGATTGTTAATTCAAAAGAGTTCAAAGTACGCATTTCTGATTGATATCTATTAGCATCAGTGTCAACCCAACTTAAAGCTCTTCCCAATAACGTGTTAGAAGCTGGAGCAATATAATTTAAAGCACTTCTGACATCAATCATTCCAACAAAAGAAATATTTAACTTTATGTCCGTATTATCTGAAGATCCTGTTATTGATAAGCTTTTGATAACACAACTATCTAAAGATAATAATTCGTTATTGTTTGAACCTCCATCTTCTCCTGTTGTAGTATAGTGAGAAATAATATGATTAGTGTCTATTCTTAAAGCAGTGGTGGGTTTTTCAGCATGTCGTAGCAATTCAATTATTGCTGGTTCTAAAGCATTATTTCTATCTACACGAATAGGACATGTAATATTGCCCTCGAATTTCTTAGCACCAATATTAGCAATTGCACTTCCAGGTCCGCTTTGTATGTATTGATGAGAAATATCTATCTCTTGTGTTTGATTGATATTACACTCTTCTACAAAAAGATAATAATTATTTACGTTTAAGCTTCTAAGTAATAGACCTGTTGCAACTTCTAATCTATTTAAATTACCAGGATATGGCATAATTACCACCTAGAATTTTCTGCTTCGAAAATGCCCTTCTGAGAAATAGCTATATCACCGTAAGATTCCCAAGTATATTTATATTTACCAGTTTTATCAGCAAACCATTCGACATAAAAAATACCAGTAGCACCATTATCATGCTTTAATTCAGCATTAGTACCCCATGTATATTGTGTTAAAATACCATCTGGATCTGTCATAAAAAATCTTACGCCAATAGGATCAACTAATTCACCAGTACGAAGTCTTATCTGAGCTTCAATTCTTACTGTTGAATTTGTATATATTTTCTGATTCATTCTTTGCTACCTCCATCCTTATATTTCTAGAGATATTAGCTTATATCCTAAAAAGAAAAAACCCATCCGAAGATGGGTTATAATAATGAAAGATTATTTATTATGACCAACCAGTTTTTTCTTCAGATTCAATAGATCCTGTAGACATTGATTGAGCCGGTGTTTGCATGTTTTTAATTACTTCTAATTCTTCAGGAGTAATACCACCAATTTTTCTTACTACTTCCTGCTCAATTAGTCTCTTCTTTACTTCACCTGCAACCTCGTCTAGTTCTGCTGTAGCAGCTTCTACCGCTACTTGTTTTTCAAACCATAGAGTTTGCAAATCTTCAAATGATAATGTTGAATAATCCATGTTAATTGTCCTTAAAAATAATATTCTGAAGTTTTTCTAATGCTTCCTCTTCATCAAATATATCAAATTCTTTCATAATTTTATGAAGCAAATCTTCTTTAATATCTGATACTCTACTTCCTGGAGGATCTTTTTTATGGATTACCCATAATTCTAAATTTTCAAGACGGTTATCAGATCTAACTCCGTTTTTATGATGAACTTTTTCTTCTTTATGTAATGGTCTTCCTAAAGATTGTTCTATTACATATCTATGTTCTAAATACCATTTATTATCTACTTTTAAATAAATATAACCTTGAGGGTGCGTTTTTCTATCACCATTTTGATATTTATTATAATTTATCTGATAAGATTTAGATGAACATGATCTTGAACAATATTTAGTACCTGGTTTTTTATCTAATAATGATTTATCGCATACAAGACATTTTACATCTTTTTCTCTGTTTCTTATTCTTACGTATTTATAACCGCATGTTGCTCCACAAGTAAGAGTATCTCCATGATATGTTTTGTCACACACAGGACAAACTTTAGATTCTTTACCATGTTCTTTATAGAATTCATACCAACATTCAGAAGAACAAAGCTCCCCAGTTGTATTGGCTTTGATAGGAAATTCTTTTCCACATTGTTTGCATGTAGATGTTCCCAATCTATTCACTTTACATTCTGGAGAGCAGTATTTTTGACGATAATTAATTGTTGTAAATGCTTTATTGCATACAGCACAACTTTTTTCAATAGGTTTTTGAGTAAACATGTTAGTATTATACCGCAAAATTTACCTAATGAAA
>JALRHN010000159.1 GCA_023259575.1 Candidatus Kapaibacterium sp.
AGGATGTAGCTTAGCAAAAACTTTGAAAAAAACTCCATCTTTGGCTGCTGCATAAGGGATTCTTGAATATCCTAAAGTGACAGCAAACAGAGAGCTAAAAGCTATGATTAATACTAAAATGGTTGCTATATATGCTGCAGTAGATCCATAGATACTTTGAACAAATGTGCTGACAATAAACTGAGATTGGGCAGCTTGTTGCCAAGGTATTACTCCAATGATACTGATATGTAAGGCACAATACAATAAGGCTATTCCTGCAATCGAATAGAATATACTTTTGGGTATAATTTTTTCTGGTTCAGAAATTTCTCCACCCAAATGACAAACATTGTAATAACCCAAATATGAATACACAGTTTTTAACATTGCATGGCCTAATCCCGCAAAAAATAATGAAGAAAATAGACTAGGTTCTGCAGGAATATCAAAAGCATATGTAGAATTAAAATGTGTAATACCTCCAAATATTAACCATGCCATAGTTCCAATAACAGTAATCCATAATACTAAAGATATTTTCCCTATATCCTTAATATTTCTATATAATAAAAGAAAGATAAGTATGACAATCCCGCCAGCTATCATTTTTTGTTGAATCAAAGAAACTGGCATTACATAAGAGAAATATTGCGAAAAACCAATTGAACCTGAAGCAATAACCAAAGGTGCTTGAAAGACAGTTTGCCATATAAATAAGAAAGACATAATCTTTCCAAAAGAAAATTTACCATAGCTCTCTTTTAGAAATTCATAACTTCCTCCTGCTTTTGGCATTGCAGCTCCTAATTCCGCCCAAATACAACCATCTACAAATGCAAGTAATGCACCCGCAATCCATGCTATAATTGCTTGTGGACCATTCATAGACTGAATTACCATTGGCAAAACTATAAATGGCCCAATTCCTACCATATCAATCATATTTAATGCTAATGATTCCTTAAAGCCAAGGTTTCTTTGTAATGTCTTAATCTCTATTTGTGAGTTAACTGTATTCATGTAATTGAAGCATTGTGTATTATTGTGTTGCTGTTTAGCTATTTATATATGTAAAAATACAAAAGCCATACGGTTAAATTGTTTTGATTATCAATTAGAATATCTCTTTTTCAATCTTAATTATGTACTTGCATAGACATTATTATACACTTTTTCATTGTGCTGCGGAATGTTCTATCATCCTTAAGAATCATATTATTACAGATATATATTCTCAGGAAAAAAACACTCTTATCATACAATTTGAATATCATGGTACTATTCAGGCATTAGAATTCTCTATGAATTCTGGTAATTCATGTATGTATCTAAAAGGTAATTCACATAAAGCAAAAAATAATGCTGTGTCAATGTTTCCTGAATTGATTGGTATGCAGTTTATTGATTGTACAATTCATCCTTTTGATAGAATTATTAGGATTTCATTAACAGGTGCGTCTATTGTTGCTATGTTCTATGGGGGTGCATCTAATGCTATATATAGTGTTAGCAAAGATGATATGATATTGTCCACTTTTAAGAAAACTACATTGACTCATGGTGATTCATTCATACCTGAAACTATGCCACCAAAGAGTTTTACATCGTTCCCTCCAGATACACTAATTGTAGATGCTCTTTCCTCATGTTCATTATTACTTGGTCCAATCTATGCCATGGAAGTCTTAAGTAGGTTTTTCGAGAAAAAAGGAAAAAGATTTACAGACACATTATCGATCTTCGATGTACACTCAAATGAAATAGATGAGCTATTATTATATGGATTACAGATAAGAGATCTGGCCCTTATATCAAAGGAATTTTATCTTTATAGAAATGCTGAACATCAATCAATCATCTCTTGCATCGAATTGGAACAGTATACAGAGCTTGTGTGGAAAGGGGAGTCAATTAGTGAAGCAATTAGAAGAGCCAAAGGCTTAGAAATAAAAAGTAATTCATTTCTAAAATCGAAGGAAAATATTGAGAAGAAAATTAGTCAGTCAATAGAAAAAATACAAAAATCATTAAGCCAAATCACAGATCAATCTAAATCAGCAGAAAGAATTACAAAAGCAATATTATATGGTAATCTATTATTAGAACAGACATATAAATCACACATTATAGTAACAGATACATTGCAATGTGTAGATCATGAAGGTCAGTTTATTTCTGTTCCTGTAATTAAAAATAAATCTTGCATTGAAAATGCTGAAATATATTTTGAAAAAGCCAGAAAAAATAAAATCAAAGAAAAAATCAATCAACAAAAATATCCACAATTACTGCAAACCTTAGAGAATCTACTAATATTAAAAAAAGAAATAAGTACTTGTAATACAAGTAAGCAGATAGAATCATTAGATAGTAAATATTCTTCTATCGTTTTAGGTGTTCAAAAGACACAAACCCAGCATGATTCACCTTATAGAGTTTTTGAGTTAAGCGATGATTTCATAGTGTATTTAGGAAAAAATGCCGAAAATAATGATCAGTTAACAAAACAATTTGCTAAGCCAAATGATATATGGCTTCATGCAAGGGGTGTTAGCGGCAGCCATGCCATAATTAAAGGAAAAGGAATTCCGCCAAAACATATCATTGAAAAAGCAGCCGCGATAGCTGCATATTATTCTCAATCAAGAAATGCTAGCTATACTCCTGTGTCTTATACATTTAAAAAATATATTAGAAAGAAAAAAGGCTCACATCCAGGAGCAGTTATGATGGAAAGAGAAGAAGTAATTATGGTAAAACCATATAATCCAAATAATTAGAGATTTTTATACATTTTAATATGTGGAATATTCACTTCTAAGAATTGATTGCCTAATCTTGTATACAGTAAGGAATCATAAAAGGGAGCTGATTCCAATCTAGCATGAAGTTCTATGGTAGTATAATGCATTCGTAAAGCTGTTTGTTCTGCAAATTGTACCATGTCTTTTCCTATACCCATTCCTTGAAATTTTGGACTAACCGCAACTTGCCTCATTTTTATCTTAGTTTTATCAATATCTTTCAGAATCAAGCAACCGAGTATTTGATCATCGGTGCTGGCAATAATATGTATATCATGCAGATCATCAGCAAGATCATTTTCATTAAAATGTAAGCCAAGGGGTTGTCTTAAGACCTCATTTCTTAAAGCCAAAGAAGCTTTATATTCTTCGCTTTGATAAGAGATTATCTTACATATTGCTTGTAATCGTAATCTTTTACTTTTGGGGAGTGATTCAACAATTAATGAATAAGAAATATCGATTAGAGACTGAATAAAAGATGCAGATAGGCTGCCATCATTATAACATACAGTAATCCAATGATTTTTATTCATATGATAACCAGGATTAATAGCCTGATATTGTTCTAATAATTCTGGAATGAGTAAAGAATGATGTTTGAGATTTATGAATCCGGGCTTATCTATTGATAAAAGTGCAAAAATTTTATTTTCTACTTTTATAACCAATGTAAATTCATCAAAAGGAAATGATTCAACACTTCTTTTTTTTGACATGCAATAAGAATATATCTCTTCGAATAACATATAATAATCCTAGTATAATGTGAAATTATCTTGAAGATGGCAAAAAAAACAAAGACTTTTGTATACCTTTCTATCTACAATGTTAAACAGATATAATGAACATTATGAATCACCTGAAATTTATAACTTTTCTCGTCATTTTATATTCTTTTTTTCAGCAAGATACAATCTTAAGTCAATCAATTATTGCTTCTGGACCTATGATTGCCCATGGAGAGATGAAAGAAGTAACTATATGGCTACAAACTAAAAAAGAAGCAGACTGTAGAATTGAATATACATCTGAACCTAATTCAAAAAAGTATTCTACAAAAGTGGAAAAAGCAATTGAGCAGAATGCATTCACTGTAAAGTGTATTGCAGATAAAGTAGAACCAGGAAAAAAATATGTGTATGAAGTATTTATAAATAATAAAAAACAAAATTTTGCTTATCCATTAACCTTTCAAACGCCTGCCCTTTGGCAATGGAGAACAGATCCACCTGATCTTAAAATAGCTTTAGGAAGTTGTTTCTATGTAAATGAAGAACAATATGATAGACCAGGCAAACAGTATGGGACTAATTATGAAATAGTTCAAAGTATTGCTAATCAGAAACCCGATTTAATGTTGTGGTTAGGAGATAATACATATTTACGCGAAGCAGATTATGGTTCCAGAACTGGTATTATAAATCGATATACACATACTAGATCATTAAAAGAATTACAGCCATTATTAGCATCTACACATCATTATGCAATTTGGGATGATCATGATTATGGTCCAAATGATGGAGATAGAGGATATACACTAAAATCATATACAAAACAGGCTTTTTCTATGTTTTGGGGTAATCCCCAACCTTTTGATCCAGAAGCTAATTATACTACTTTTCAATGGGGAGATGTACAAGTATTTTTATTGGATAATAGAACATTTAGATCGCCTAATAGAAGTAAAACTGGAAAAAGAACAATTTTAGGAGAAAAACAATTACAATGGTTAATGGATAATTTGATTTCAAGTACTGCAACATTTAAACTTATAGCAATCGGTGGACAATTTATCAATCCAAATGCTGTATATGAAAATTATTCTACATATGCTGATGAAAGGGCTGAAATTATTAAAAGAATAGGAATAGAGGGAATAAAAGGAATTGTTTTCTTGTCGGGAGATAG
>JALRHN010000015.1 GCA_023259575.1 Candidatus Kapaibacterium sp.
ATTTGGGTGCTATGACAACAACTTCAGATTTGAAAAATACATATGGAAGTATTGAAGTATCTTTGAAGGGTAAAAAGATCAATACAAATATGAAGTTCTTGGGTCTTATATGTGGAGATCATACCAAAACAGCAATTGGAACCTTGTTTTCAACAGGAACGATAATTGGTGTTTGTTCTTCGATACATAAAGCTAATGCTGAGCCTTCAAAAGAAATTCCATCGTTTTCATGGGGAGAAAAAGGAGTTCAATATATGTTTGAAAAGGCTATTCATGTAGCAGAAATAGTGATGGCTAGAAGAGGGAAAACATTGACAGAGGCACACATATCGATATTGCAATCCGAATATAATACAAGCTCATATTAATTATAATCAGAGTAAATCAATTATTGGCATAATCATTGCAGGCTTAAGCATAAGACTGTGGCTATTATTAACCACAGTTTCGAGCTAAGTTAGATATATACTGATATATTCCCCTTAGGTCTGATGCTTCCCATCCAATGCTGCAAAACCTGAATGGTTTACTTGCATCAGATCTTTCTTCCCCAAGAAGACACAGTCCCCGCGAACACTTCCCTAGTTCGCGGAGGATTTGTGTTTAAAAAAGAAAAGGCCGTCAATATGATATAATTGACGGCCTTTTATTATTCATTCGATATTAATCTTGTTTTCTTGATACTCTTATTCTGTTTTCTTGAATAGCAATTAATCTTTTTAATTCTTCTCTTTGGCCTATAGCTTGGGTACTTTCAAGTTGGGTTTTGAGAGATGAAACAATTGATAATGCAGAATCGGTATCAATGGCAGAAGACTCTTCGGCTGTTTCTACTACTACAGACACTTTATTATGTAATACTTCGGCAAAACCGCCTTCTGTAGCATAATATATCTGAGTATTATCATTATTGATAATTTTTATTGCGCCAATGTCTAAAGCAGAAACAATAGCAGCATGATTATATAGCACTTGAAATGGAGATTGAGCACCAGGTAATGAAACAGCAGAGCAAGTTCCACTAAAAATAATTTTTTGCGGTGTTACTATATCGATTTCAAGAAGACGTTCAGAAGACATAAGAATATTTAATTATAAAGTACAAGAATCTACTAATCTATAAGTTTATGCATTTGCTTTATTATAAGCTTCATGCACTTCATCGATTGTTCCTTTATAGCTGAAGTAACCTTCAGGAATATGGTCAACATGTCCATCAAGAATAGCTTTGAAGCCAGAAATTGTATCTTCTATCTTTACATATCTACCTTGGAAACCAGTAAATTGTTCGGCTACGAAGAACGGTTGGGAGAAAAACTTCTGAATTTTTCTAGCTCTATATACTGTCTGCTTATCCTCATCAGAAAGTTCGTCCATACCAAGAATATTGATAATATCTTGAAGATCCTTATACGTTTGAAGTACTTTTTTAACTCTCATCGCAGTATTATAATGTTCTGTACCAATAATCAAAGGATCTAGAATACGTGAACTTGAATCTAAAGGATCTACAGCGGGATAAATACCAAGTTCAGCAATTTGACGTGATAAAACTGTAGTAGCATCTAAGTGAGAAAATGTATTTGCCGGAGCAGGATCAGTTAAATCGTCTGCAGGTACATAAACAGCTTGTACAGATGTAATAGAACCCTTATCTGTTGAAGCAATTCTTTCTTGAAGGCCACCCATTTCTGTAGCCAAAGTTGGCTGATAACCTACTGCTGATGGCATACGACCAAGTAGAGCAGATACTTCAGAGCCAGCTTGAGTAAAACGGAAAATATTATCTACGAATAAAAGCACATCGCGGCCTTCTTCATCACGAAAATATTCTGCCATAGTTAAAGCAGTTAAAGCAACTCGAGCACGAGCTCCAGGAGGTTCATTCATTTGTCCAAATACAAGTGCTGTTTTATCAATAACTTTTGATTCAGTCATTTCTAAATACAAGTCATTACCTTCTCTGGTACGCTCACCCACACCAGCAAAAATTGAATATCCACCATGTTGCTTAGCAATATTATGAATTAATTCTTGGATGATAACTGTTTTACCTACACCAGCTCCACCAAAAAGACCAGTTTTTCCGCCCTTTGTAAAAGGTTCGATTAGATCGATAACTTTAATACCAGTTTCAAACATTTCTTTACGGGTACTTAATGACTGAAAATCAGGTGCTGGACGATGAATTGGATATGAAACCTTAGCATTTATAGGTGCTTTATTATCAATACCTTGTCCAGTAACATTGATAAGGCGCCCAAGTACTTCTGGACCAACAGGTACAGTAATTGGTGCACCAGTATCATTAACTTGCATACCACGAACAAGGCCATCTGTGGAGTCCATAGCAATGGTACGAACTCTGTCTTGACCCAAATGCTGTTGAACTTCGCAAATGAGAATATCTTCTTTGCCTTCTGTTGTGATACGGGGTATTTCTAGTGCATTAAGCACTGGAGGAATATTGGCGTTGGGAAACTCTACGTCCACAACTGGACCAATCACTTGGACTATATGACCGTGACTCATGTAAAAACAACCTTCATTATATGGATGTTATAGCGTAATAATCAATTTATAATTTGGCTAAATTACGAAAGTTGTTTCACAGAGCAAAGGAATAGAACATATCTCTTTATTAATTAGCGAAAAATGATGTATTATGTGAACATATTTTTTATCGACTTCTGAATTTGTAAGCAAAAACCTTATTATTTTTGTTTATACTTTAAAAGGTATTATTTCAATTATTAGGTACCTTTTTCACTTTATCGGATTTGCATATGGAACTTCTGTATAATTCCGGATTTGGTAATGAATTTGCCACAGAGGCTTTGCCTGGTGCTTTGCCTATTGGACAAAATTCTCCGCAGAAAACTCCTTATAATTTATATGTGGAGCAATTGAATGGTTCTGCATTTACTGCTCCTAGGTCTTTAAATAAAAGGTCTTGGCTTTATAGAATTAGGCCTTCGGTGGTTCATAAGCCATTTGAAATGCAAAAAAGTACTTTATTTAAATCTACACCTTTTGATAATATCCCAACTACCCCTAATCAGTTGAGATGGAGTCCGCATCCAATTCCAAGCGAGCCAACTGATTTTATCGATGGTATTATTACTATGGCTGGTTGCGGTGATTCGCCATCTCATTCTGGAGTAGCGGTTCATATTTATGCAATTAATTCAAGTATGAAAGGCCGATATTTTTATAATTCTGATGGAGAGATGCTTATCATTCCTCAAATGGGAAGATTGCTATTCCGTACAGAATTAGGGAATATGATGGTAGATTCTGGAGAAATATGTGTAATTCCAAGAGGCATTAAATTTGCTGTAGATAGTATCGATGGCCCTGCACGTGGATATATCTGCGAAAATTATGGAAGTCCTTTTAGAATTCCTGATTTAGGTCCAATTGGCGCTAATGGTTTAGCTAATCCACGAGATTTTCAAACACCTGTTGCAGCGTATGAGCAATTAGACGGAGAGTTTTATCTTCTCAATAAATTTATGGGAAATATGTGGCAAGCAGAATTACGTCATTCTCCTTTAGACATTGTTGCATGGCATGGTAATTATGCTCCTTATAAATATAATCTTGCTCATTTCAATTGTATCAATACTGTCACTTTCGATCATCCAGATCCATCTATTTATACCGTGTTAACTTCTCCTACAGATACTCCTGGTAAAGCGAATGCTGATTTCGTAATCTTTCCTCCACGTTGGATGGTAGCAGAGCACACATTTAGACCACCTTGGTTTCATAGAAATTTCATGAATGAGTATATGGGGCTTATCAATGGAGCTTATGATGCAAAAGAAGGCGGATTTGTTCCTGGTGGAAGTTCACTTCATAATTGTATGTCTGGTCATGGCCCAGATGCAGCTACGTATGAAAAAGCTGTAAATGCTCAATTAGAACCACACTATTTACATAATGGTTTAGCATTTATGGTAGAAACCTGTTTTGTAAATCGTCCTACAGAATTTGCTATGCAAACAGGTGAATTGCAAAAAGATTATTTTGAATGTTGGCAAGGGTTAAAACCTTTATTTAATCCAAATCAGAAATAATAAAAGCCCCGGATAGACTCTATTCGGGGCATTATTAATAAGGTAAAATTATGACAAATTCAGAGTTTGCTTCTACAGATTCTCCTTTGATTGGAATCATTATGGGTAGTGATTCGGATATGCCTACTATGATAGAAGCTGCTACTATTTGTAAGCAATTTGATGTTCCCTATGAAATGCATATTGTATCTGCTCATAGAACTCCTGATGATATGGCGAATTATGGTAAAAATGCCCATCTAAAAGGTATAAAGGTAATTATAGCTGGTGCTGGTGGCGCAGCTCATCTGCCTGGCATGACTGCTGCATATAGTCCTTTGCCGGTTATCGGTGTACCAATTCAATCAAAAGCATTAAGCGGACAAGATTCTTTATTATCAATAGTACAAATGCCAGCTGGTGTTCCAGTTGCAACAGTAGCAATAGGTGGCGCCAAAAATGCTGGTTTATTGGCTATCCAGATTTTAAGTGTGGCTTATCCATTTTTATTGGATAAAATGTGTGCGTATAAGCATGAGATGGCAATGGAATCGAGAGCCAAAAATTCTTCCCTTTAATATTTGCCATCTAATAATTTAGCAAGCTTTTTAGTAGATTCTCTTCTCTCATAGCATTGGATAATTTCTTTATGGGGATTTGCTAGGGGTAATCCCTTTTTGAATGCAGAATACATTTCATAAATTATAGATGCAATGCCTTCGATATTGCTTTGATGTGCTATTCCACCAGCCTGTGTTTCATGTATCAAATCAGCAATTGCCCCTTGTTCGGGTGCAATAGCCAATACAGGTTTCATAGATCCGATATATTCATATACTTTACCTGGAACAATCTCTTCACTTTCTTTTGATTCATCCACAATTAACAAAAGCACATCAGAAACTTGTAAATAGCTTATACTCTTTTCATGAGGTATATAGCCAATGATTTCAATAGAATCTTTTAATGAAGAAGATTGAAACATATTATGAATTTCATCGCCAAAGCGTCCAATAAATCTTAATAAGATAGATTCTTTTTCAATTAGACCTTTCTGGATAAGTAATTCTAAAGCTAAAAAAAGAGCCGCAGGATTTCTTCTGCCATACATAGAGCCAGTATAAGTCATAATAAACTTATCAGGATTATAAAGGGATTTGTCTATTTCTTCAGGTAAAGGATAATCTGCAGAATCATATCCATTGGGGACATGAAAGAATTTTTCAGCTGGCAAGTAGGGAAATTTATATCGTATATCTTTAATGATTCCTTTCCAAGCGCATTCTACTGCATCAGCTTCATTGAATACTGAGTATTCCATTCTTTTATCAATCCAAGCTGGTAAAAACCAACGTTTTGGAGAAGAAATAAATCCTGTCCAAGGATCTCTAAATCCTACAACCCATTGCAATCCGGTTTTTCTTTTCAATGCCCGAGCAATAAGCGAAGTTGTGTACGGCGGTGAAGAATTGTATATTGCACTAACATTGTGCTTTTTTATTAATTCCATTGCTTTGGGAATTGCAGTTGGTAACCAACCAATTCTAGCATCAGGAATAAAAAATGTAGCACGAATAAATTCTGCAAATTGTTCTTTGAAAGTTCTTTTTTGATTGTCTTTCTTGATAACATTTACATCGATAGCAGCACCTTTTTTGTGTCCCATCAATAATCTATAAAGATCATATGGTTCATAAATATGGGTTCTTTCAACAATGATGTCAGAAGGAATTTTTTCTAATAGAGACTCATCTCTTGCAGGAAAATCGCCATTTGAGACAGTTAATACTATTGGATTCCAACCGAATTCCTTTAAGTATTGAATATGTTTTAATACCCTTTGAACTCCTGGCCCACCTGAAGGAGGAAAATAATATGCGATTACCAGAACAGACTTCATGCAAAGTTCTTTTTAAAGATTATAGATTCAATGTGGGTGCAAAAATAGCACGATTTATACCATAAAATACTTCTTTATCTCATTAAAAGGTTAAAGAGTTTTGTATAGATGAATATATCAGAAGTTAAATTTGATTGTCGCCATTTTCGTGGCGAATTACCATGCACTCCAAATAAATTGAGTGGTAGTATATGTACTGATTGTACTCATTATGATAAGATTACTAAAAGAATTCTAATCATAAAATTAGGTGCTATTGGTGATGTAATAAGAACTACTCCCTTAGTAGAAAAATACAGAACTTTGTATCCTGGATGTCATATTACTTGGATTACCCATACTCCAGATATTCTTCCCAAAAAAGAAATTGACTCAATACTCTCATTTTCTTTTACCTCAGTTTATACTTTAAGCCATAAACACTTTGATATAGCGATAAATTTAGATAAAGATCAAGAAGCTTGTATGCTTCTTTCGGATATCAATGCAATCGAAAAATATGGTTTTCTTTGGCGTGATGGACATGTAAATACCGCAAATAATCTAGCTGAGCATAAGATTCTTACTGGTTTATTTGATAATGAATCTAAGATTAATACAAAGAGCTATTTAGAAGAAATATTTGAAATATGTGGATTTGCTTATAATCGCGAACGCTACCTTTTGAATGTAAATGAGCAATTGGTTGATAAATGGAAGATTCTAAAAAAAGAGGCTAATCACAGGACAATTATTGGTCTTAATACCGGTTGTGGTAAGCGATGGCCAACTAGATTATGGCCTTCAGAAAATTGGATAGAACTAATCCAATTATTACAAAATGCTGGATATGAACCTTTGCTTTTGGGCGGAATTGATGAACATGAACAGAATTTAGTTTATCAACAAAAAACGGGTGCTAAGTATTTAGGAACATTTAGTTTAGAGGAATTTATCTCGATTACAAGTCAATGTGATGGTATTGTAACAGCTGTTTCTATGATGATGCATATTGCTTTAGGTTTAGGTAAAAAAATGATTCTCTTCAATAATATTTTCAATAAGCATGAATTTGCCTTATTTGGAAATGGAGAGATCATAGAACCTAGCACTGGATGCGATTGTTATTATGGGGCGAAATGTAGTCGCAGTAGACAATGCATGAATGATATTCCCACAGAACAAGTTTTTAATGCCATACAAAGACATATTCCTTAAGTGTAGAAATTACTGTGAATATTGCATATCTATCTACTTTTTATCCTTTTCGTGGTGGTATTGCCCAATTTAATGCATCATTGTATAGGGCATTTGAACATTTAGGTCATAATCCTCATGCATTTACCTTTTCCAGACAATATCCAGATATATTGTTTCCGGGGCAAACTCAATTTGTTACCGAATATGATATAGCAGATCCAATACCTTCAACTCGTATACTAGATAGTATCAATCCACTTTCATGGTATTCTACTGCAAAAGAAATTAATAAGATACATCCAGAAATTCTGCTCACTAAGTTTTGGATGCCATTTATAGCTCCATCTTTGGGTACGGTAGCAGGAAGAGTGCATAAGAAAACAAAAAAAATATGTATTGTCGATAATGCTTTACCCCATGAAAGACGTCCAGGTGATATTGCATTAACCCGTTATTTTCTTAATAGAAATGATGGCTTCATTGTTATGAGTGATACGGTTGAGAAGGATCTTTTATCTTTAAAGCCACAAGCTAAAATATGTAGACATAATCATCCATTGTATAATCACTTTGGAGGCAGGATTTCTAGAGAAGAAGCTTGTAAAACATTGCATATACCAAGCGATAAACATATTCTTCTTTTCTTTGGTTTTATCAGATCGTATAAAGGGCTATCATTATTATTAGATGCAATGAAACTTTTACCCGATAATTATCATCTAGTAATAGCAGGAGAAATGTATGGTTCATTTGATGCATATCAACAACAAATAGAAACCTTGCATCTTCAAGATAAAGTAAGTTTGCATATTAGATATATCAGCGATGTAGAAACCCCGCTCTTTTTTTCTGCAGCAGATGTGTGTATTTTACCATATATATCAGCCACTCAAAGCGGTATTATAGCAATTGCGCATCATTTTGAAACTCCCGTTATTGCTACTAATGTTGGAAGTTTGAGTGAAGCATTATATAATGGTTCTGCAGGTATGTTAATTGATATACCAGAGCCACAAATAATTGCTGAATCAGTACATACATTTTTCTCTAAGAAGCTTTCAGATCAATATATTGCTGCTGTGCAATCTATCAAAAATGAATTGTCTTGGGAAAGTTTAGGAAAGGCAATTGTAGAATTTTCTGAAATGTTATAAAACTTTAATGATAAATATCTGGTTTAAAGTATATCAGCAAGAAAATATATTTTTTTGATCAGTACTATTTTCAGTCTTAAAATCCCCTTACATTCTGTAATTTTGTACAAATAATTGAAGATTGTATACACTGACAATCAAAACAAAAAGATTATATAATTTCAACACACAATAAAATTTAGGTGATTTACATGGATTTGTTCAAGGCGCGGCTTGATGAAAAGCTTCCCCAGCTTCGTGCAGAAAGAACATCGTTATTAAAAGAGCATGGTGATTCACAAATTACAACTGTAGCAATTGAGCAAGTTTTGGGTGGAATGCGTGCAGTTCCTGCATTATTATGTGAAACTTCTTCAGTGTCTGCAGATGAAGGTTTAAGAATCCGTAATATTCCAGTTTTGGATTTAACTACACAATCTCCAGAAGATATTTTCTTTCTTCTATGTACTGGATCTTTACCAAATGATGCTGAAAGAGCTGAAATAAGTGCAGCATTCGCAGCAAAAGCACATGTACCTGATTCCGTTTGGAATGTCTTAAAAGCTTTGCCTAAAGATACACATCCAATGGTGATGCTAAGTATTGGTATCTTGGCAATGGAAAAATATTCTGCATTTAGAAGTGCATATGAAGCAGGTGCTTCCAAAGATGATTTGTGGAAAGCAACTTTGGAAGATTGTATCACTCTTCTAGGAAGTGTTACAACTATAGCTGCTGGTATATATCGCATTCGCTTTGATAAAGGAGAGCCAATCGCTCCAACTGCTGGTTTAGATTGGAGTGCAAATTTTGCTCATATGTTAGGTGTAAGTAATGATAAGTCTTGGGAAGATTTAGTTCGCTTATATCTTGTTTTACATAGTGATCATGAAGGTGGAAATGTTAGTGCGATGACATCTCACGTAGTAAGTTCTGCTTTATCTGATGTATTCTATTCTGTAAGTGCTGGATTAAATGGTTTGGCAGGTCCACTTCATGGTTTAGCTAATCAGGAATGTTTAAGATTTATTATGGATTTACGCGAAGAGTTTGGCGGGGTTCCAAGTGATGAAGCATTAAGAGACTATTGTTTCAAACGTCTAGCTGGCGGCCAAGTAATACCTGGATATGGCCATGCTGTATTAAGAGTTACAGATCCACGATTTACTGCTTTTTATAATTTTGCAGAATCACATGATCTTAATGATGATAATGTGCAATTCATGAAAAAACTTTTCAAAATTGTTCCTGAAGTTCTTAAAGAACAAGGAAAAGCAAAAAATCCATGGCCAAATGTTGATGCAGCCTCTGGTTCATTGTTATATTATTATGGTATGAAAGAATTTGAGTTCTATACCGTAATGTTTGGTGTTTCCAGAGCAATGGGAATTTGTTCGCAAATTTTGGTGCATCGTATGTTGGGATCTTCAATTGTACGCCCAAAATCAATGACATTTGCCGAACTTCGCAGTATGATTAAATAATTCTGAATATAAAGATCTGAACATAAAGATTTAATTATAGGTTTATTCACATTGAATAAACCTATTTTTATTTATATACATTTAATTGGTATTACACTTAAAAAAGTATCTAATGAAAACTTTTAATAAAGAATTAATATTCGAAGATATTAGAAAAAAGACCCTGGATATTATTTATAGCGGTATATATAATGATGCAGATGCTCATATTTCTCTTATGAAGGATTTTTATCAAAAAAATAAAAAACCTGTTCTATTAGCTTATATCGAATATTTAGAAACAATTACTAGATTAAAAAAACAATCAACAGATATATCAATTGCATCTTTAAGAAAAGTTATTTCTTTATTTAAAAAATACAAGCAGTATGAAGCTCAATCAAGGGCTCTCTTATCTTTAACTACACAATTGAATAAAAAGGGATTGTATTCAGATTCATTGCAAAGTATCTTAGAAGCAGAATTGATATCCATCATGCATGGTGGAATTCATAGTGTCTGTTATTCCGATTGTATCGCAAAAAAAGCAGTTGTCTATAGCAATCTTGGACAATTTGAAAAAGCCATAGAATTATATCACCAATATCTATCATTGCCATCATTACATGAATTAAATAAAAATACTGTTTCAAATACATTGTTTAATCTTGCGATGGATTCAATAACAATAAATGATTATAAAAATGCTATAACATTTATTGATCAATTTGAACAATATAATAAACAACATAATATTCAAAAACCTGACTCAAATTTTGTTCTTTTATTGTCCAAGGGTGAATTGTGTATCAAAACAAATAAATGGGAAGAAGGTAAAGATTATTTATTTAAAGCATTGCTTTATGCCGAGCAGTTACAAATGCCAATTCGACAACTTGAAGCACATATTTTTATTGCAGGAATGTTTGCAAAAAAAGGATCTCCACTTTATGATTATACATCGGCTACATTATATTTTTCACATGCACTTACTATTGCAAAGAACAACTCATATACTCATCCTCAAGTATTGATATTAGACGATTGGTGCAATGCAGCCATACATGCTGATGATTGGGAACATGCATTTCATACATATAAAGAAGCAAGGGAAATAGAGCAAGGAATAAAAAATGTAGAAATAGAAAAGAAAATCATAGAATTAGAGGAAGAATCAAAACACAAGAAAAATGAATTTGAATCAAGATATGATACAATTAATAATAAAAAAATGATGGCTGAAAATTTATCATTATATCAACATTTGAATGATGCATTAACCCAGATATCAATGATGAATGACCAGCAAAATCATATTGCAAAAAATATATTATCTCTATATAAATCAAAAAAAATATCGCTATCTGTATATGAAACACTAAATGATATTATAGAATATCAATCAATTACAGCGTCGATATTACAAACGCTCTTACAGCAATTTGATACACAGTATCCAGAATTTACAAGAGTAATTCATAGTAAATATCCTAATCTTACTAAAACAGAATTATTGATTGCTAAACTTATAAAGTTGGGTAAAACTTCTAATGAAATAGCAGATCTCATGAATATTACTCTTAAAAATGTAGAAAATCATAGGCTTAGACTAAGAAAAAAAATGTGTTTAAAAAGAAATATTTCATTGTCAGTTGCCATTGAAAGCATAGATCAACATCATTAATAAGTAAATAATAAGTAGTTTTAAGTAAATATTATAGATAAAAGAACAATTTTGAGGGGGTTTTGTAGGGTATTAACAGTTGCTGTATGCTGTAATTTTGTCTGTGTAAAAGCTGACGGAGCTTTTGCAATTCAAATCAGGGGAAGGATACACAACTGCAGTCATTTTCAGTGAAAATGACTGCATTGTTTTTTAAAGGATGATTGATTTATGAATAAAAAATACGATCTATTTATTTAATAAATAATATATTTACAATTAGCAATATATTTAATTCATAATATGTTTGAAGGGTAGGGAATGAAAGTTAGCATATTTCTTTTTATTGCATGTTTGTCATTTCACAATGTGTACTCACAATTAACTTCTCATAGCTTAACCAATAGAAGAATGGGTTTATTAAACGATGCAACTTCTGTTAGTTGGAATCCAGCTTTATTAGGTGTAGCGAAAGGAGTCGATTTATTATTTGCTGCAAATTATGATAATCAGATTCAGAAAAAAGGACAATATGCTGGTTTCCTTAAAATCAATGGATTTTCAGGTGGTTTTATTACTTCTTTGGATTCTATATCATCATATCCTGTAAATATCCCATTGAATATCCATGTAGGTTATGGGTTTACATTAATTGATAATTATATATGGGCTGGAGTAGGAAGTAGATTTTTTAAGGATTCGATAATTAATGCTAAGTATTCAGCATCAATACTTTTTTCACCTTTGAATGCATTGTTATTTTCCATTGGAATAGACAATACATATACTCCTAATAATAGTCTCAATATTATTTCAGGCATGGCATCTTATACGATAAATGATTGGTTTACCATGCATACAAGATTATTGTATTCAATGGATACTAACTTTTTTAGAGGTAAAAATATTTCCCCTGAACTTGGAATAAGTGCTCATATTATCAAAGATTTTTTAATTGCATCTGGTTCTATGAATCCAGTTTATGATCAGTTTAGACTTGGCCTTGAAATGAATTTAGGGGCTCTTTCCTTGGGAAGTCTGAATACATTTGATAATGGTGTTACACCAAGTATAATGAAAGAGGGAAATGCATTAATACGGATAAATTCGAAAGGAGATTCGAAAACGAAAGCCGAGATTCCTACCGATGCTCCATGTGATCCAACTGCATATAAATGGTCTCCTTTTGATTCTGACTCATCAGAAAGAGTTTATAATCTTGTAAGGGGTCTTCATAGCAGTTATAATCAATTAGCTAATAAACTTGATAAGTTGTCAGAATCTTCAAAGACATTATATGATGCTATTTTTAAGCAATATTATTCTGCATACTATCCTAAAGTTTCAATAAAAGGTATTGAGCAAAATATTATTCTTCATAAAAATCCAACATATACTGTTTTGGAACAATCAAGAATAGCTACTGAATCTGGCATACAGTCTATAACGGTACAAATTAAGGATGATAAAGATAAAATGATATCCAATGCAAATGAGAGTTCATTTATTATATCTGATTCCAATCTTCACATAATGAGTGTAAAGCAATCAATTTCATCTTCACCTGTACCAGTAGATTTTGTTGTATTGATGGATTGTTCCGGAAGTATGGGTGATGAAATCTTAGAAGTAAGGGCTAATGTAGTATCATTTGTAAATAAATTAAAAAATGCGGGGATTGACTATAGAATTGGTGGTATACTATATGGTGATAAAATTCAAGATACGATACAACCTACAGCAGATATTGAAGCATTTTTGAGATTTTTTTCTAAAGCAGCAGCAATAGGAAATGATGAGATTACATCAACAGCTGTGCACACAGCAACAAAATTTCCTTTTAGAGAACAGGCGCAAAGATGTATAATACTTATAACTGATGATTGCTCAATTCAAACTAATGGAAACCATAATGAATCTTCCTTAACTCAAGATTTATGGCAATCTGGAGCAAAACTATATTCAATTATCAATCCTGAAAATCATAATGGAGGAATAATGACTCGATTAAGTTTGGGGAAAGAATATAGTATTAAGCAACCATTTACAGCAATTTTAAATGATATAACACGAGATATAACAACAACTTATGAAGTAGTTCTAGGCAAGAAACAAACTATAGTTCAAAAGAATGATATATATTTAAAAAGTAAATTTTATTCAGAAAGCAATGAAGAAATTAAGCCTCGTTTGATAATTAGAAATAATATAGGCGAGCAATTGCCAATAAACACATTAAACTTTTCTGACAATGCGCTGATGACATTTAAGGATAAAAATATATATACTATTGAGATTAATGCAGAAGGATTTGCAACACAGAAAGAAATTATTGATTTGAAGCTAAGTCAATTTGGTGATACTCTTATTAAAAATTTCCAATTAACATCATTGCCATATTCTGTCTCAGGAGTTTTAAAAGATGCAGAAGGACATCTTTTACAAGGGATTATCGTCCTGAAAGATCCAATAACTCTACAAGAAATATCGAGAACAACTACTAATGAATATGGAATATATTCTTTGACATTCTCGCAAAAAAAACCATATATATTAGAGCCAATTGTTAATCTTTATAAAACACTACCAATTTCTGTAGATACACTAACAATAAAGAGGGGTGTAGTAGATACAGTTAACTTCATGTTTGAATTGAAACCAGCACTTGTTGAAGGTGTATTATTTGATCAGAAAAATAATAAGGCATTACAGGGTACAATAAAAATAGAAGATATGAATACATCACAAGAATTGCTGACAATTGATACAGATTTTGAAGGGAAATTTTCGGTAGAACTTAAAACAGGAATAGACTATAGATTTATACCTAAGGTGAAAAACTATATAAGTGATCCTTTTGAGATAAATAGGAATGCATTGCAAAATGGATATACATTTAGCCCGAATATTCCATTGATTTCAATTTCAGATGCAATAGATGAAGGAAAAACATTTTCACTAAAAAATCTATTATTTGAATCTAATCAATCTGTATTAAAAGCAGAAAGTACTTTATTCTTAGATAAATTATATAGTTTTTTGATTGAATATCCTACTATCAATATTGAAGTACATGCTCATACAGATAATAAAGGTGGCGATGCTTCTAATCTATTACTTTCTCAAAATAGAGCGAAATCAGTAATTGTATATTTAGAGCAAAAAGGAATTTCAAGTACTAGAATGATTGCCAAAGGGTTTGGAGAATCTAAACCAATTGCTAGTAATGATAATGCAGAAGGAAGAGAATTGAATAGAAGAGTAGAATTTAAACTGGTTAAATAAAAAAAGGCCTGAAATACAGGCCTTGAGTGTAAGTGAACCCCACAGGATTTGAACCAGTGACCTCTACGATGTCAACGTAGCGCTCTAACCAACTGAGCTAGGGATTCGATTGCTTTATCGAAAGGCAAAAATAAGAACTATAACAGAATAATGGGAAGAAATATGTCTAAATCTTAGAAAAAGCTTAAAATGTGGAGAACTTTTTGGGAAAATTATCATCACTTTTAAAATCTGCATGATAGCCTTTTGTATATTTGCATTAAATCCTTTCAAGCAAAGTTAAATAGCAGGTTAGCAGCATTGCATTTTAACAAAGAGCTTGTATATACAATTAGAATTGTTTCACTTTCCGAACTGCATTATGACTGTTGGGATAATCCTTGCCTTGGGTATTCTTGCCCTTTTAGTAGCTTTATTTTATTCACGCCGCGTTAATGCGATTTCTATTGACAGTGGCGCATCTTCTCCAGAAGAAGTAGAAAAATTAACAGAGATTTCATCTGCAATTGCAGAAGGCGCTATGGCCTTCTTAAAGCGCGAATACAGGATTCTGACATTATTTATGGCAATTTTTGCCATAATTATCATGTTTACTGTAAATGATTCTCGTTCTGGTGTTTCAATGGGAATATATTCAGCGATATGTTTCCTAATTGGTGCTGGAACTTCTGTTGCAGCTGGTTATATCGGGATGAAAATTGCAACAAAAGGCAATGTGCGTACTGCAGCAGCAGCCCGAATTTCTTTAGAAAGAGCATTTAGCATAGCTTTTGAATCCGGTGCTGTAATGGGCTTTGGCCTAACAGGTCTAGCTGTAGTTGGTCTTATATTGGTTTATACTGGATTAACAAATTTCCTTCCTTCTGTTGAACCACATTTCATCATGGAAATTCTTTCTGGATTTGCACTTGGTGGTTCTTCTGTAGCATTATTTGGACGTGTTGGTGGTGGTATTTATACCAAGGCAGCAGATGTTGGAGCTGATTTAGTAGGAAAAGTAGAAGCTGGTATTCCAGAAGATGATCCAAGAAATCCAGCGGTTATTGCAGATAATGTAGGTGATAATGTAGGTGATATTGCTGGTATGGGCGCGGATTTATTTGGCTCAGTAGCAGAATCTACATGCGCAGCAATGGTGATTGGTGCAGCATCTTTTGTTGCTCTAGACGAACCATTAAGAACTTCTGCATTGCTCTTCCCTCTTTTTGTAAGCGGTATTGGTATTGTTGCAAGTTTAATTTCTCTCTTTTTTATTCGTCCAAAAACTGAAGAAAAAGTAGAAGGATCACTCAAAAATGCACTTATCATTTCTACACTATTAATGTTAGTTGCATTATATCCATTTACAATGCAAATGTTGCCAGCATCATTTATGTTAGGCGAAAGAATGTTTACAAATACAGGCGTATTCATTACTCTTGCAGCAGGACTCATTGCAGGTTTGGCAATAGGTTTAATAACTGAATATTTTACATCTCATAGATATTCTCCAGTTCGCGAAGTTGCAGATGCCTCACAAACTGGTGCAGCAACTAATATCATTTATGGTTTATCATTAGGATATAATAGCGCAGTTATACCAATGCTTATTCTAGCAATTACAGTTGTTATAGGCTTTAGTTTTGCAGGAATGTATGGTATAGCAATGGCTGCTATAGGTATGCTTGGAACTATAGCAGTGGGATTAACGATAGATGCTTATGGACCAGTTTCTGATAATGCAGGCGGTATTGCAGAAATGGCAGAAATGGGCAAAGATATTCGTAAACGTACCGATGCTTTAGATGCCGCAGGAAATACTACAGCGGCTATTGGTAAAGGATTTGCGATTGGCTCTGCTGCTTTAACAGCTCTTGCATTAACAGCAGCATTTCTTACACGAGCTCAATCAGCTTCAATCAATATGTTAGATCCTATCGTTATGGCTGGTTTATTTGTTGGTGCTGCATTACCTTTTGCATTTTCAGCAATGACAATGCGTTCTGTTGGAAAGGCAGCATTCGCTATGATAGAAGAAGTTAGACGTCAATTCAGAACTATTCCAGGCCTTTTAGAAGGGAAAGCCAGAGCAGATTATAGTACTTGTGTTGACATATCTACACAAGCTTCACTTAAAGAAATGATGGCACCTGGTTTAATGGTTATTATCACTCCATTATTGGCAGGTTGGTTTTTTGGCGTTCAAATGCTAGCTGGTCTTCTTATTGGTTCTTTGATTGTAGGTGTAATGCTTGCAATTTCAATGGCTAATTCTGGCGGTGCTTGGGATAATGCTAAAAAATATATTGAATCTGGTTAACTCGTTATTGATGGTGTTGTTCATAAAAAAGGTATTGTCATTATATTATCATAAGGATCTGAAGAACATAAAGCTGCCGTCATTGGAGATACCGTTGGAGATCCCTTAAAAGATACCTCTGGTCCGGCTTTAAATATTCTTATTAAATTAATGGCAATTATCTCTCTTGTTTTTGTTCCATTTTTTATGGAAAAAGGCGGGATTCTATTACCATTATTAGGTTTGAAATAATACCAAAAATATCATTGAATTTTACGCCGGAATTTCAGAGTTATTGCTGAGATTTCCGGCGTTTTTTTATAATTATGAAAATTCTTCACACAGCAGATTGGCATTTAGGAAAATGGCTTGGATCAATATCCAGATTGCCAGAGCAAAAGGAAATATTAGAAGAACTATGCTCTATTGTAGAGCAAGAAAACCCTGATATTGTTCTAATTGCAGGTGATATTTATGATCAGATAAATCCACCGGTTGAAGCCGTTTATCTACTTCATCAAACATTAATGAAGATGTCTGCTAATGGGAAAAGAGCCATTATTATTATTGCTGGTAATCATGATTCTCCAGAAAGAATTGAAGCAATCGAACCCCTACTTTTTCAATCAGGAATAATCGTAGCAGGATGGCCGTTTTCAGCACCAATGTGTTATTCTATCCCTTCAGGTATATCAATTATAGCTTCAGGACAAGGCTTCGTTGAATTGCAATTGCCACATTGTAAGTATCCAGTAAGAGTAATATTAGGTGCATATGCAAATACTGTGAGATGCACTCCTTTACTTAGTCCAGAAAATCAAGACATTCAAGGTATACTAAAAAAACTATGGAATAACACTTATAGCTTGTATCAACATAAGGAAGGCTTTAATCTATTTATAGGACATGGTTTGTTCATGGGTTCTACTATTCCAGAAGAAGATGAAGGTGAACGTTCTGTAATGGTTGGAGGTGCTCAAGCAATTCCTTTGTCTTATATACCTGAAAATATTGATTATGCAGCTTTAGGACATATTCACAAGCCTTTGAAATTCGATAGTGCCACTTTTCCTATCGTGTATTCGGGAAGCCCTTTATGCTATAGTATGGCAGAAGCAGGACAAAAAAAACATATTGTGATGGCTGAATTTGTTTCACCTGGACAAAGTGCCGTATTAAGATATATTGAATTAAATAAAGGAAAACCATTAATTAAGATTTATGCTAATTCAGTTCAAGATGCATTACAAAGCTTGTCTACATGTCAAAATTCCTATGTTGAACTCCATCTCATTTTGTCAAATCATATAACAATTGAAGAAAAAAATAAATTATATGATGCGCATGATGGAATTGTTGATATTCTTCTTAAAATGGATATGAGCAATGCTGTAATTGAATCAATGCCAGACATGACAATTAGCATATCTGAATTATTTAAAAGTTTTTATAAAGAAAAGAAAGGAATAGATCCATCAAACGAAATGATGCAATTATTTAATGAGGTTTTGAATAGTACAAATAATCACATTGAATTATATTCAGAGGGAAATAACAATGAAGCCTAAATTGTTAAGTATCAAGGGGATGTATTCTTATAAACAAGAGGTTCAAACAATAGACTTCGAAGCCTTATCAATGTATAAACTTTTTGGAATTTTTGGTGATGTTGGAAGCGGTAAGTCTACAATTTTGGAAGCTATGTCTTTAGCCCTTTTTGGACAGGAAGGTGCCGAACGATTAGTGGGTTCAAAAACAAAAAAAAATTATCAATTAATGAACTTAGATGTAAATGAATTGTATATAGACTTTCAGTTTTATAGTAATGGTTCTTTATATAGAACACATATAAAGGGAAAAAGAAAGAAAAATAATATTGATGATGTAACACTAGAAAGTAAATCAGGCTTTAAATGGGATGAATTGCTTCAGATGTGGCAACCTATAGAATGGAGTAAAGCTAAAGCTGAAGAAATTATTGGTCTAAAAGCAGAGTATTTTAAAAGAGCAATCATAATTCCACAGGGTAAATTCATGGAATTTATTCAATTATCTCCTGTAGATCGTACAACAATGATGAGAGAACTCTTCGATCTCCATCGCTATGAGGTATCAAATGGAATTAAAACTGTTCAACAAAACAATGAAAAAGACCTTAATTATTTACACGGTGAATATGATTCAATTCATTCGGTAACTGAAGAAGAATTATCTGCTGCAGAATCTGAATTAACTCATTTGTCATTGCAAGTAAATAACACTAATAAAGAAGTTCAAGATATTGAATATCAAATTCAACAAACTATTCATGCAAAAAATATTCAAGAAAGATTTATTTCTTTATCACATGAATATGAAAATCTTTTAAATCAAAAAGATATGTATGAAGCAAAAGAAAAACAAATTATACATCTTGAATTAGCAGAAGAATTCAGAGATAATTTGGATTCTCTTGAACTTATTAAACATGAAATTGTTCAAAAAGAAACTGAAAAGAAATCGCTTGTTGAATGTTTGGCGGATGTTCAGCTTAAACAAAAAGAAATTGAAATATTATTGAAAGGGCTTGATAATGAATATTTACTTTCTGACAATGCTATTCGCAAAGTAGAAAGTCTACAAAAGCTATCTGAATATCATAAAAAACAACAAAAGATGATAGACTTACAGTCTACTCTCCAAAGTGTAATTGTACTTAAGCAGTCTTTAAAAGATGAGTGTAATGACATACTTGAAACTATAGAAAGTACTTTACAAAAAGAAAATGCTGAAAAAAAAGAGATACAAAGATTGGAATATATCTATGAAGCAGAATTATGGCTTTCAACATATACTCATTTACTTAAAAACTCTGATTCATTGTCTACAACATTAAGTTCTATCGACAGGAAAATACTAGCTTTTACACTAGAATTGAATCAAATTATTGATGCAGTTATCATCTATGTTAAAAATAAGAAAGTGCTTTCTGTCCAGAAATATATAGAATTAGCAAAAGGCCATATAAATAAAGAACTTATTCTGTGCAAAGAAAGAAAATATGTACTTGAAAAAAAGAAAATCCTCCACGATTATACTGTAGAGTTAAAACCACATGAAGCTTGTCCTCTATGTGGTTCAACCCAACATAATCCAATGAATCATGAGTATGA
Source organism: Candidatus Kapaibacterium sp. (assembly GCA_023259575.1). Lineage (GTDB taxonomy): Bacteria > Bacteroidota > Ignavibacteria > Kapaibacteriales > UBA961 > UBA961. The sequence goes on from JALRHN010000015.1 coordinate 20,115, forward strand.
TAACGAAGAATTATTTACTATTACCAAAAAAGAAATTGATTTACAGGAAAAATTATCTTTTGTGCATTCTCTTGACATTAAGTGTGAGTCAATACATGATCAGCTAGACGTACTGAATTCTGAGAAGGAAGATATTCTTTCAAGAATACATCATATTGACAAGCAAAGAAATGAGCACTTACAATTAATTAATGATAATCTGTTTCATTTATTGAATTCGTCAGTAAAAGAAATTGATATATATATTCAACAAGAAAAGAAAGAATTATCTCGATTAAAGACACATGCATTGCAAGTGGAATCAAATTTACTAGAAATGAATGAAGCTTTGCTTGAAAAACAGCAAAAAATGCACACTTTAGAATATGAATATATTAAAATACAAGAACAGCTAAAGTTAATAGATAGTGATATTCAAGAATTGAAAGATATCATTGATATTGATATTATTGATGCATATATAGATCATAGTACCTATCAAATTAATAATGAATTAGATGCATTATTATTATCAATTCAAAATAAAATACATGAAAAAGAAAATGCT
>JALRHN010000160.1 GCA_023259575.1 Candidatus Kapaibacterium sp.
AATCGTGTTAGAGTTTATGGAATAACTGGCCAGCCATCTACTGAATTTTATAAAGTTTCTGCTTCGTATTCTGATGGATTTGTGGCATTTAGTTCTTTAACATATTGTGCGCCAGATGCATATAAAAAAGCACAATTTGCTGATTCAATTCTTAGAAAAAGATTAGATAAATTAGGGCTTCAATTTGACGAAATTAGAACAGAATATATTGGTATGAATGCTTGTCATGGCCCAATTGCAAAAGCAATAGAACCTAATGAAGTAATGATGAGAATTGGTGTAAGATCCAGAGATTATGCCTCTGTAGAAAGATTTGGTAAAGAGATAGCTCCTTTAATTTTAACAGGACCACCTAGTGTTACTGGTTTTGCAGGTGGAAGGCCCAAACCAAGTGATGTTGTAGCATATTTCCCAGCATTATTAAAGAAGGATACGGTTAGCCACTTAGTTTCTGTTAAATCTATATGATATATGACGCAGGAAGTCTAACAAAGGACTTTCACATCAAGGACAAAAGACAAGATGTCCTTATAAGCATCATTATTCCAGTGTATCAAGAAGAAAAGCTTCTTCCTCATACTCTTGCCGTATTTACCCATACTTTAAAGAAAAAGTATAAATTAGAGATCATAGTAAGTGATGGGGGAAGTACAGATTCTACGCTTGCAATAGCAAAAGAATCTGCAGACATCATTGTGTGTCATACTGAAAGCAGAAGGCAAACGATTGCTGAAGGTAGAAATATGGGGGCATTAGTTGCAAATGGAGATATAATGGTATTTCTTAATGCTGATACAATTCCTGCCTATCCAACAGAATTTCTAGAAACTTTAAAAGAATGGAAAGACAAAGTGTATAAGCCTTGTGCTATCGCTTGTCCAGTCCAAATTAATCCAGATGAAAGGAAATTTCCTGATACGATTTTTGCTTCGATACTTAATTTTTATGTTGGGTGTATGGTAAATGTTTTTGGATTTGGAATGGGCCGAGGAGAATGCCAAGTATTTGACAAGAAAGCGTTTATAGATATAGGTGGGTATAATGGATCTATACCAGCTGGGGAAGATTTCGAGATTTTACGTCGAGCATGTAAAACAGGTGGATTAGTATTTGAAAAGAAATTATTGGTATATGAATCACCAAGACGTTTTAGAAGATATGGGTATATACGAATATTAATGGAGTGGGCTGTAAATTGGTTCTGGGTAATTGTTTTTGGCAAAGCAAGATCGAAAGATTGGGAAGCTATAAGATAGTTAATTATTCCTATTGCTAAAATCAATAATAGATTGTTTAAGTTCTTCGCATTGCAAAATATCTTCATAGTTATTGTATACTTCCGAAAAAGCAATTAATGTTAGCATTGCAGCCTCTTTAGTTGAAGTTTTATCAATTGCATTGCCTAATTTTCTTAATACTTGTAGATCGCCTTTGCAAGCTTTAGAAGCATAGTAAAGTTGCTTATCTATAGGCATAGAACCAAGAAATGAGCTTTTAAATGAAATTGGATATGTATGCGATTCATCATTTTGCATTGTACCATGCTGTTCTAATAAAGTAGGAATTGACTTTTGTAGACCATTTTCATTGGCGCGAGTATCAATATCTTGAATTGGAGTACTTTCAGAAAAAATGTTATTATTCTCTTTATTATTGTTCTCTATCTGATCAGCAAATCTATGAAAAGAGGGATGTGATTTGGTGATGAAATTATGTCTTGAGATAAGTATTACTGAATTAGATGATGCATCCATTGATTTATGATATAAAGCTTCTAATTCTATATCTTGTTTGATGCTGTCTGCAAGTGTTTGAAGTTCAGTTGTTTGATTAGATGATTGTGAAATAGAATGAGATTCATATTCAGAAATAGTACTACTAATAATTTCTATAAGAGAGCTTGAATCATATTGTTTTAGGCCTTTTGATCGATATAAATCTTCGATTTTACTTGCCAACGGGAATAATTCTTTATCTTCCAAGAACACGATAAGGGCTTCTGCAGGTATAGACTTATCTGCTTGATATATATCCACAAAAAACTGAAAAAGTGGCTCTAATAAGTCGATGAAACCTTGTACTTGTAATAATCGAATATATTTATTGTCAATTTCTGCAATGATACTTTTGAATTCTTTTGCAGAGATGAAATGTTCGGATACATGAAGTTCACAATTTGTATCTGCCCAATTTTTAAAGCCTTCTTCTAGATATGTATAAACAGAACATGCAGAAAAACGTAATAAAATTTCATACACAGATTTGGTAGGTTCGCCTCTAAAAATAAAAGATCTTAGCGCAGTTCTTGGTCTACACAGAAAGTTGATATATGAATCAATACAAGAATCGATAAGATTTTCTTTATCTATAGAATCAAATCTTGCTTGATACTTGCAATAATCATCCAATGTATGAAAATGTTTAAGTACATCTGGAATTGCCAAATCAAAGCGAGGATTATCTCTTCTTTTCACTTGTTCATAATAAATCCACCATTCTACTTCCGCATCAGCAAATTGCTTTACATGCTCTTTGATTGAATCATCTTGTAAGATATCTCTTAAATAAACATAGTTGCCATTTTGAGGCATACTTGCTGCAATAATTTTTTTATATGATTCTAAAGCATTATTAAACATAGTTTTAAAGGAATTATTCTTGTTCGAAAGCTTTTTGTCTATTTTTTTTTGCTATGTCTCTTTTTACTGGTTTTCTTTTTTTTAATACAGTAATAATATCAAAAAAGGTATGCCATGAATGATGGAGTATTCCATTTGTATTACAAAATGCTGCTAATTTTCCTTTAGCGAATACCATATCTGCAAATGTAACAGGGCATGTATCAGAAAGGCCATCTCCAATATAAATTATCAGTGCATCTGGATGAACAGATGATAATACAATATTTCTTTTACACGAAGCGCAAAAACAAGTACATGATTCATCAGCAAATGGATAATGCGCCTTCCAATCTTGTGTAGGATTTAAGCTTGATAGTGGTGAAATGATATTATTGGAAAAAACATTGATTGAATTATTTGGCAAAATTCTCTGTAAAATAGGTTCGATATATGTTTTAAAACCATCACTTACAATATGTAAATGCCATCCAAAAGAATTAATAAGTGATACAAATTGAGGAAAATACATGTCGGTTTCGCAAGCATCTGCAAAATTACGTATAGCTTGCTCGTCCATAGTATGTTTTAGTTTTTGGACAACTTCATTATAATAAGAAGTAACTGTCAATAGTCCATCCATCAATTGAGTATGATATGGTTCAAAATCAGAAAACTGCTTAAAGAATTCATCCCCTGAATCTTTCTTAGTAATGGTGCCATCAAAATCACAAAATACATGAACTTTCATATGCTCATCTTGCATAAATAATCCTATTTGTATCCCGAAGCATAAGAATAGAAGCCTTTCCCAGCACTTTTGCCAATCCATTTAGCTCTACAATATTGTCTTAGTATAATGCATGGACGATATCTTTCCTGGCGATATTCGCTATATAAAGAATCTAATATGGCTAAGACAGTATCTAGTCCAATTAGATCTGCCCATTCTAATAATCCTTTAGGATAATTTACGCCATGTTTCATGGCTGTATCGATATCTTGGGCAGTTGCAACTTTCTCTAGAAAAGCAAATGCTGCTTCATTGATAAGGGTAGCTAATACTCTTGGTAAAACCATTCCAACTCTATCTTCAACTACTTCGCATGTATAATCAGCAGATGCAAAAAACATTTTTACTGCATCTAAACTTTGCTCTGATGCATTCAAGGCTTTTGCAATTTCCATAACAGTTGCATCGGCTGAATGGCTTGGAAGGAAAGCAAATCCTATTACTTGTCTACTATCCTGAAAATAACTCATTATTTCTGTTGCGGTGCATGCTAAAGAAGAAGAAAGAATGATTGCTTGAGGAAATTCTTCAGAAACTTCTAAGATCAAAGAAGCTTTATGATCTGCGGTAATAGCCTGACAATCAATAATAAAATCTGGAATAGATGTAATATCCTGTACCCTAAATGCAATGTGTTCCGTTAAAGGAATCATATGTACAGGAATAATAGGAGAATCACCAATTGAGAAAAGAGCTGGATCATCAAAAGGAATATAAATAGTAAAAGGGATTGTTTTATCCCTAAGCCTTATAGCCATCTCAGCGGTAGATTTAGATCCACCTATTAACAGAGCACTAGTTTTTTTATCTTGTAGAGAGTAAATTGCCATGAGAAGCTAATAATAAAGTGTAGTAATTTCTAGTAAAATACGGTTATTTTAGGCCTTTGCCAAAAGCCAAATTAACCTTGTAAAATCAGTTTATATATGTGATATAGAATGAATAATTTATTAAAAAGAGTAATTGTTGGATTGATAGGAATTCCATTGATAATATGGTTGATTATTCATGGAGGTTTACTTTTTTATTTTCCATTTATACTTGTTACTTTAACCGCTTTATCAGAATTATATTCTCTGTATGCCGCAAAGGGTTTTAGGCCAAATAAGAGTATCGGAATAATCATTGGTTTTTTTTGGATGCTTTGTTCTGCTTATTATGAAATTATGCCAGCACATTATTATATAATGCTTCTATCCATTGCAGTTCTTGCAACATTAACTTCAGAACTCATTATTTCATATAATAAAAATGAGTCAGTGCCCTC
>JALRHN010000161.1 GCA_023259575.1 Candidatus Kapaibacterium sp.
TTAAGAGAATATTTAATGTAATATTTACAATTGCAGCAATACCAGTAGCAATTGGAAGCCAACCAGTTTTTTTGTGGATATGAAGTCCAGCTGCAAAATTTGTAGCAGCTCCATTAAAAAAATATCCTGCTAATATTATAGGAATAATTCCAATACCACTCCAATATGATGCATTAATTATTGTGGTAGATCCTATCTTTAATTGAACTATATCGCCAATAAAAAAACTAATACACAAAAAAAGCCCAGCACATAATACAGTAAAATAGGTGAAGATTCTTGCAAAAAGGACTTCTGCGCCTTCATCTTTATAATGGGTTAAATAAAAAGGCTTATAAGCGAATTCAAATACAGAAACTAGCATCATCATCGGTATTCCCAAACGATAATTTGCTTGATATAAACCTGTCATATCAGCACCTGCCATCGCTGTCATAATTGGTCTATCTGCAACTTGCAGCATCATTCCAGAAAAAGCAGATGGAATAGTTGGCAAACCGAATGATAGCATTTCTGCGCCAAGTTCTGTATCAATTTTTGGCCTTGTAAACTGAATAATTTCTGGTAAAATAAATAATGCTGCTAATAGTGATGAGATAACACCAGAAACAACAATTCCCCATATTCCCATATGAAATGAACCAACAAGAATTATATTGAGAACAAGATTAATTGCTACATTTATCACTCTTAACATTGCAAATCTCTTTGCTTTTCTTTGCATTCTTAAGATACTATATGGTATGACAGTTAATGCATCAAATAACGGGATTAATGCTATTGCCTTAATAATATCAGCATTACCCTGTAGCTCAGGAATTAATGAAGTAAAATAATCAGCATAAAAAATACATATAAATGTACATAATATGCTTATGGATGCTATGCCAATCCAAGAAAAACTAAATGCTTTAATCGTCTTATTATTATTGTCTTTATCAAAAAAACGAAGGAATGCCGTATCCAAGCCAAAAGAGTATACAACATTTATAAATGCAAGTAAAGAATACAAATAAGAATATATACCAAAATCAGCTCTAGAAGACAAATAATGAGTATATAATGGAGTAAGCAAAAAGCTCATCGAACGCGTTAATAATGTAGTTAAACCATATATCGCAGCATCCGAAGCCAGTAATTGTAATTTGGCTCTCATTCCAATCCTATAGAATTTTATATCGTTTGCAATATACGGTTTTCATAGACAGAGTTTTTACTCTATCATGGGTACTTTTCACTATTCATGAATTCTTTATAGAATTTGTTTAACTATATCTTCACATCATCTAAAACAATGTTAATGATATGACAATAAAAAAGCCCCTAGAGCTCATATAACACTAGAGGCTTTTACTATCTGTTTGATCATAATATCATATCATACATTTTTTTCTTCTTTAATTTTATGAATAAATTTTTCCATAAAAAGCAGAGAATCATGAAGATTTAAACTTAATTGAATACCTCCATTAAGTTCTAAATCTATATACATTTCACTTTTTTGATAATCATATGCCAATTTTATATCTCGAATATCTGACAAATGTATAGAATGCTTCCCAAATGTAAATGCTGTCATAACTGCACCTTTATAATATGATTATACAACTATTTCCTAATACAATTTAGTGTATTCACCTATGTGAAACACTGATAGAAATCATGTTTTACTATTTTATTTTTTAACAGCCATTGCCATGCCATCACCTAATGGAATTAAACATGGCGGATACAATAATGGATGTTCAGAAAGTGCCCTGTTAAACGATTGAATTCCTTTTACATTCTCAGGCTCAAAATCAGGCTCATTATCGGCAACATATCCCCATGCTAAAGCATTATCACCTAAGATTATTCCTCCAGATTTTACAAATGGGAGTACAGCTTCTAAATAATTGATATAATTAGGTTTATCTGCATCTATAAAAACAAGATCGATTGGATATTCTGGTGAAAATACAGATAATTCCTTTAAAGCTTCTCCTAAATGAACTGTAATAGTGTGCGAAAGTTTTAAGGCTTCAGCCTGATTGATGATAAATTCTGCATAGTCTTTCTGTACTTCAAAGCAGTGAACCATACCATCCTTTGGCAATATTTCTGCCATTGTAAAAGCAGAATATCCTGCCAAAGAACCTATTTCAACTATATATTTGGTATTTGTTGCACGTATTAATGTCTGCAAAAATGAACCTTGTAAAGCACCTATTGAAATTGGAGGTATTCCAGCATGTTCAGCTTGAATTAATACATTCTCTAATTGTGGATTTTGATGAGAAAAAAGCGAGTCTACATAGAGAGTAATAGGCTCGGTTAAAAGAGTATGTTGAATAGACATTAAAGACCTTTTATGTTCATTGCTTTATAAGCTTCAATTAAATTATTTGTAGATGAATCATGATGTCCGCGATGTTGTTCATCTATTATAGAAGGTAAAATTTGTTTGGCTAGCTGTTTTCCTAACTCTACGCCCCATTGATCATAAGAACAGATATCCCATAATACTCCTTGAACAAAAGTTCTATGCTCATATAATGCAATGAGCCATCCTAATGTAAATGGATTTAATTCATTCATAAGGATAGTTGTTGATGGACGATTTCCTTGGAATATTTTATGAGGCAATAATTCTTGTATTTTATGATGAGATAATCCAGTTGCTTGTAATTCAGTTAAAACCTCTTGTTATGATTTACCCAACATTAAAGCAGCACTTTGAGCAAAACAATTAGCAATCAAGCGCTCATGCATATCTGCAATTGGATTGTGGGTTTGAGCACAAATAATAAGTTCTGCATTTACTATTTGGGTTCCTTGATGTAATAGTTGGAAAAATGAATGCTGTGAATCTGTACCTGGTTGTCCCCACACTATTGGAGAAGTTTGCCATTGTACGTGATTACCACCTTTAGTAATATATTTTCCATTGCTTTCCATTAACATTTGCTGCAAAAAAGAGGGAAATAGACGCAAATATTCGTCATAAGGTAATATGGCTTGAGTTGCAATCGAATAACAATTTGTATTAATAATATCAATCAAAGCTAAAATCACAGGGATATTATCTTTTAATGGTGTATTATACATATGCATATCCATATAAAATGCACCATCCAATAGCTTGCAAAATCCGTCATAACCAATTGATATTGCTATAGATAAACCAATCGCACTCCACAATGAGAATCGTCCACCTATCCAATCCCAGAATACAAATACCCTATCTGGATGAATTCCAAATTCAGCTGTTGCTTCATAATTAGTAGATAATGCTACAAAATGTTTAGAAACATCTTTTCCGCCACTTTGTAAGAACCAAGCTTTTGCTGCATGAGCATTGGCAAGAGTTTCTTCGGTTGTAAATGTTTTAGATGCTATAATAAATAAGGTTGTTTCTGGATTACATGCAGATAAAGTGTCCGAAATATGAGTAGGATCTACATTCGAGACAAAATGTATATTGAGGTTTTTTTGAGAAAAGTGTCTTAATGCATCACATACCATATGTGGCCCTAAATCAGAACCTCCGATTCCAATATTAACTATGTCTTTAAAGGGTTTTCCGCTATAGCCTTGAATGATACCTTGTCTTATTCCATCACTAAAAAGCTCTATATTCTTTTTTACTTCGTCGATTTTATCAATCACAGATTCATCTTGCACCATTATTGTTTTATTCTTACCTGCTCTTAAAGCAGTATGCAAAACTGCCCTAGATTCAGTTTTATTGAATATAGATCCGTGATATACTTGCTTAAACAAAGAATCAATTCGATGTTCTTGAGCAAAATCTAGCGCTGCATTCAATAACTCTTTATCTATCAATTGTTTAGAAATATCAACCAGAGCAAAAGGCTCTTTAAACGTAAAGGAATGAGCTCTATGTGGATCTTCCTGAAATAATTGTTTTAATCCTTTTTTATAGGTTTTTTGCGACGAATCTTTAACTTTTAACCAGGTAGGTGATTGTTCTGTAGGTGGCATAATGCTAATAATGTGTTAAAGGTTACTGATACGTTTTCTTAAAACATCTATCTTGGCTTCAAAATACATAAGTTTTTCGGGGTTCTTTCTAGCTAAGATTTGATATGCTTTTATTGCTTGAGTATAAGCACCTTGCTTCTCATAAATTGTAGCCATTGTTTCTGTTACTATCGATGGGGTATATGTTGGTGACTCCTGTATAGCATCTTGTGGGATAGCAGGAATTCTTGCATGTTCTAATCTTTTTGCTAATTCTTCTAATGCATTTAAAGGCTTTTGTATCGCTTGATTTTTTTTCTCAAGATTTGATTCTGTAGATAAATAGGAAAAATCTGGAAAATCAGGGAATTCTGTTTCAATCGGAGGTTGATGTTTATCATCTCTTACAGTTTGGGTAGTAATCGACGTATATTCTAGTTTTGGAAGAAATGAATCATATTGTGATACTCTTTTTTGTACTTTTTCATTCTCTTTATTTCTGATTAATGATATACCCTGATTTGAAAGTTCCGTATGAGAATTATCAGTTATCATTGTAGAATGATTTGCTACTATATGTGAATGCAAGGAAGGTATTTGATGATAGCAGGAAATTAATCCCTGATGTCCTGGAAATAGTTGCATTGCCTTAAAAACAATATGTTTAGCAGCATGAGCATCTCCAGATATATCTATTGTT
>JALRHN010000162.1 GCA_023259575.1 Candidatus Kapaibacterium sp.
ACATTTTTTCTGGGTGGAATGCCTTGCATATTAGAAAACCAAGGAATCTCATTTGAATAATATATTGGTGAATATGTATCGATGTGGGATTGTATAATTGTGCCAGGACCAGGAATATTTTCCGAAGCATCAGAATAGCCACCTATAAATAATTCCTCATTGCCATTTTGATAAGGTGCAATACATATAGACCAAAAACTAGTGTCTTTACTAGCGAATTCATTCCATGTTTCACCGCCATCTGTTGTTTTATAGATACCCCCATTTGGTTTGTTTTTAGGCAGAAAATAGGCTACAATAGCAAATCCAATTGAAGGATTTTTTTTACTAAACACTATTTTAGGTATCTCTGTATCACCTTTTTCTCTAATACTTGCTACTGTTCTCCATGAAAAACCAGCATCAGTAGATTTTTTTATTATTCCTAATTTACAGCCTGCAAAAAGTACATTTGAACTATCTGGCTTTAATGTTAATGTACATAATCCAGATACATCTAATGTGGCTATTGTATCCCATGAAACACCACCATTCATGCTCCTAAAAATTCTATTTGATGTATTATCACCAGCATAAATCATCAAAGAATTGTCAGGATTTTCAATAATTGTTTCACCAGGCGATATAAACAACGGTTTTTCAGGTTCAAAAACATTCTCCCAGTTGACCCCTTGATCTGTACTTCTTCTGATACTATTAAAAACTCCACCAGCCAATACTATATTAGTATCTACAGAACAGATAAGAATATTAGTTAATTGAGAAGATCCACTTCTAAATTCAATACTATCTATTGTCCAACTTAAACCACCATTATGAGTTTTATATAATGTTCTTCCTAATCCTCCAACTATTATAGTTTCAGGATTTTTATGATTTATACCAATACCATATACAGGAGAATCTAAAAGTCTTTTCCAAGATCCAGAAACTTGTGCATCTAGGATAGTGAAAGATGTAAAAAGGAGAATACAAATAAAGTACATCATATAATCAGTTATTACTTTTGTTTAAAAGGTGTTGATGATATTCTATCAAACAATTGCTTGATATTGAGTTCAGAATCTTGAGAATTTATTGAATAATTCCAGAAATATTCTATGTCTCCCTTACCTGCAGCTAATTGCATTGCTCCTTGCGATTTATGTTCAGCAATAACCAGATTAGCAATAATTGAATAATTGAGTTTATTATTATATCCAAAACTTTGATTTCTATTGAATTGAGCACTTGGTAATTCATTATAAACTGCAGTAATTGGATATTTCTGTAATCCTACAAATGGTTCTGGTTTTATTGCAGTTGAATCTGCAAGTGTGCAACCTAAAATAATTGGTTTACTAGGTGATGAATAGTCTTTTAAAGCAGATAAAGCCAAAATTGTAGCTGCTTTATGATGTCCATGTGTTGAATTTGTGGGAAGCAGAGTAAAGACAAAATCATAATGTTTCGAATATAACACTTGATGTATACGTCTTTTTATAAAGGTTGTATCCCATACATGTTGTAGGACTGAATCAGCATCTAAAGTATAATATGTATCCTTTTGATCTAGAAAATAATAATCTCTTAAACCTAGAATAGCACCACCGGACATCAATTCTTTTTTTCTTATAGAAGGTAGATATTCTCTTCCAATAGCTTCTTTTGTTAATTGAATATTATATATATCTTCGGCAATACTAGAATATTTATATCCAGCTTCTCCATTTGTAATAACGATAATATCTGCTTTACCGTTAAGGTCATGAGTTATTTTATAGATAGTAGCAGCAAAACCAGTTTCATCATCAGGATGAGCTGTAATAATTAACACACTAGGATTTTGAGCAAATAGCTTTGCATACACAGTAAGCAGAAGAATAAAGAAAATTTGTATTGATGATTTCATTGTTCTGGAATAATTAGTAGATGATTCTGAATGCAAATTGCAAAAAAGACATAAAAAAAGCCTGAGTTCTTTTAGAATCAGGCTTTTCTTTATTTGTTCTTTTATTAATTACCATCTAATGAATCATAAAGCTCTTGCAAATGCTTGCGTAAATGAAGAACAGCATATCTTTTTCTTGCAAGAAGAGTATTGATATTAACACCAGTTTCTTCGCTCATTTCACGAAAAGAAACACCTTCAAATTCATTTTTAACGAATACTTCTCTTTGCTCAGTAGGAAGTTCAGCTAAGCCTTCTAATACTGCTTCCCAAATAGTTTTTCTTAATAAGTCGCTATCTGGAGTATGAGAAATATCACTAATAAAATTCTCGAATGAATCCATTCCATCTTCAATTTGGCCTGCTGTGTACATATCAGAAAAAGTTTCTGATCTTTTTTTGCGATAAGAATCAATAATACGATTTCTTACTGCAGTAAAAACCCAAGATGCGATGTTTTCTATAGGCTTTTGTACATGAGCAGATGCTGCAAGTACATTTGTAAAAACATCTTGAAGAATATCTTCAGCTTCTTCTTGGCTACGAACACGTTGACGAATAAATCCAAGAAATTTTTTGCGATCTGTTTTGAACAGATTTTCGATTTGCAGTGCTAAATCCATGTTTTCCCTTCCTTTAAAGACTATGGTAGAAACTGTTTGAATTTCTTGAGGTTGTCCAAAACGATCATCATCATAATAAACATTCGCTGATTTTGTAGTATCAAAACCAGTCACGGCTCCTTTAAGCACGTCTTCGACATGAGTTTTTTCTGTAAGAGCAATCATAGTGTTGAACTAAAAAAAGTGTGTAAAAAAAATGATATGAACTATTTGGTGGCTAAATGCCAACCACATAAAAGAAGTAACAAATTTGAACCATTCAATCCTGTAAAAGTGAAGAAATCATGTATGTATTGTTTTCAGAGTGTGACAATATGACTTGGGTTTAATTCACGATAAACTTTTTGTCATATTTGGTCTGCCATATTTACAGACTTTGTCATTAATCTCTTGTTATAGGCACTAAAGGAATTTTTATGCCAAAGTTTTTAGCATTAGAGATCGCTCTTGAATATCCTGCATCTGTATGCCTTAGAATTCCCATGAGTGGATCATATGTTAAAACTCTATTAAGTCTTTTTTCTGCATCTTTGGTTCCATCAGCAACTACCACCATTCCAGAGTGTAAGGATAAGCCCATACCAACTCCTCCGCCATGGTGAAGCGAAACCCAAGTTGCACCTCCAAGAGTATTTAAAGCAAAATTAAGGTATACCCAATCAGCAATAGCATCAGAGCCATCAAGCATAGATTCTGTTTCTCGAAAAGGAGATGCAACAGAGCCACAATCTAGATGATCTCTTCCAATAACTATTGGTGCAGATACTTTACCAGAAGCAACTAAATCATTAAATAGTTGCCCTGCTTTTGCTCTTTCTCCATAGCTAAGCCAGCATATTCGTGCTGGTAGGCCTTGATAACCAATTCTACTTTGAGCATTTTTAATCCATCTATGAAGGCCATCATTATTGGGGAATAAACCCATAATGGCATCATCGGTTACAGCAATATCTTTAGGGTCTCCAGAAAGGGCCACCCATCTGAAAGGACCATTACCATCACAAAATAGTTGTCTTACATAAGCTGGAACAAAACCTGGAAAATCGAAAGCATTTTGAACACCTGCATTGTCTTTTGCGATGCCCCTTATATTATTTCCATAATCAAAAACAATAGATCCAGCTTTTTGGAATGCAACCATTGCTTTTACATGTTCACCAATTGAGTGATAACTTTTTTTAAGATATTCTTCAGGATTTTCAATTCTCAGAATATCTGCTTCTTTTTTTGACAGACCAGCTGGATAATAACCATGTAAAGGATCATGGGCAGATGTTTGATCTGTAACGATATCCGGTATGATACCTCTATTTAGCATTTCTGGTAAAATTTCGGCAGCATTTCCAATTAATCCTATTGACAAAGCTGTGCGATTTTTCTTACAGTCTTCTACAAGTGTAAGGGCTTCTGTTAATGATGAAAGTTTGATATCACAATATCCGTCTTTGATACGTTTGTCAATTCTTGATTCATCAATCTCTATACATAGTGCAACTGCGCCATTAAATGTAGCTGCTAGCGGTTGAGCACCACCCATTCCACCTAATCCAGCAGTAAGTACAAAAGTTCCAAATAAATCTCCGCCAAAATGTTGTCTGGCACATTCAGCAAACGTTTCATATGTACCTTGAACAATACCCTGAGTTCCGATATATATCCAACTTCCTGCTGTCATTTGACCATACATCATCAGGCCTAATTCATCTAATCGACGAAATTCATCCCAATTAGCCCATTTTCCTACTAAATTAGAATTAGCAATAATTACCCTTGGTGCTTGTTCATGCGTTGGTACTATACCAACAGGCTTGCCAGACTGCACAAGCAGTGTTTCATCTGGATTCATATGTTTCAAAGAATCCAAAATTGCATCTAATGAATCCCAATTTCTAGCAGCTTTTCCAAAACCACCATAAACAATCAGCTTTTCAGGATGCTCAGCAACTGCTGGGTCTAAATTATTTTGAATCATTCTATATGCGGCTTCAATCTGCCAGTTTTTACAGGTTAATTGCGAGCCATGAGGAGATTGAATTATTCTTGAAGACATTTTTATTTCCACGTTTTACAAT
>JALRHN010000163.1 GCA_023259575.1 Candidatus Kapaibacterium sp.
AACTAGGTGCGCGCTCACCTGATCGAGAACTCGTCGATCTTGATTTCGGCTTTCTATAACGCGTCCCTGAAAAGATTTTATGTTCAAAGAAATTTGTGATATTATGGGAATATCAGTTAGAACATTAGAGAATCATAAATATAGAATTAAAAAGAAATTGGGCCTTGATAAGAATAAAGATTTAATTCAATTTTTACTATACAAGCTTGAACCAGAATGCAATTAATTACTATCCTCAATAGTATCAACCATGATATTTACAGTTCTTGAATAAAATCTTCCTTCTGGGAATTGTAAAGGATAAAGAATTTCATCAAAACCTACCCCCTTTGTAATAATTTTATTGGATTGGAAATAATGAGATATTTCTTCAGCTCTGCGTAGCGATAGCTGCCTATTATAAGCAGCTGTTCCGGTTTGATCAGTATATCCTTTGATTGTTAATGTAGAATTATCATTAATATTCCCTTTAATATCTTCAATAATATAATTATTGGTTTCATTAACATTAGAAGAATTATATCCAAAAGTGATCAGATTATATTTTTCGACTCTATTTTTTGAGGAAACTATTTGTTTAACAGGTACCATCGTTTCAGCTAATATTCTTTCTAAACCATCATTATCGATACTGACAACTTTGTACATTACTTTATCATTATTTTCTAAATCTCTAAGATATTGTTGAACACCAACTTTAAGGGTATCATCTATTGTGGTTGTACCTTCTTGTAATGTATAGACTTTATTACCAATTGTAGCCCTTAATTGCCATTTAGTTAAATTATTTTTATCTAATCGATCAGTTGCAAGTTTGATATCAGATACAGTTGTAAAAGAAGATGTATCTATAAATTTCAAAGGCAAAAAGATTTCAGGATTATCCGTCACAATCTCAACTCTCCTGTTTTCTTCATCACCATAATCAGTATTAATTTTAGATGGTTGATCAGGAAGATTTTTTACTTCTATTTTTATTTTTTCTTCATCAATTCCCCATATATCTCTAAAATAATCTCTAACTGATTCAGCTCTTGATTTAGATAATGCAAGATTTTGTGATTCGGCTCCAGAATTACTATTAGTACCTATAAGTGTAACATTAGTACCAGGCCTATCTTTTATACGTTTTCCAATTACATTTAATACTTCATAATAGGCACCTAATGTGGAATCATTTTTGATTTGATCAACACGATATTTGTCATTAGTACCTTTGTCAATTCTATGATATCTGTCTGGAATAACAGCAGAATTTGAATCAAAAAACACATAATTAATGATCGAGAACATTGTTCTAGACACTTTCTTTTGAACTGCAATATTATTATCCAATATATTCCCTGAACTATCATATAATACAGATTTCATTGGAGCTTGAAGTAAAGATGTCAATGAAGTATTAACAGGTGCTTGCAACTTAGTTGCACCCCTAATGGCAATTTTAGGAATATTAATAGCTGGATTTTCAATGTCTGGTAATGATATATCAGATTCTTCAACAAAAGCATAAGCTATAGTAATGCCGAATCGAATACTATGCATATTCCAATGATCATCACCTTTAATGATACTAGTAAGAGGTAATTCATACATTAATTCAGGAATAGCCCTAATACTTTGAGATTTGTTCAATGGAAGCATATATCTAGCACCTAATAGAGCTCCGAACTCTACAGATGACATACCAGGAATTTCTCCACTATATTGTAGTCTTGTTCTTAAACCATTATTAAAAGTAACATTATTTGGGCTTATTAGACGTTCTTCTTGTTCAAAATACGATGAAACAAAACTAGCAAATCGGAATCCTACAGCAGCAGAAATATTCGGCATAAATGTATAGTTTCCTAATACATTTGCTCCAATTGAATATAAACTAGTTGAAAGATGATGTTCGATAACTCCCTCTGCTATTGCTCCAGCATCTATAGTCTTAATCTCTGTAGCATTCAAATCTCCACCACTTCCTTTAATATCTATTCTTCCTTGTATTGCATATCCAGAATATGGAAGATCATAGGTAAAATCAAGCCCCATAGAACCCAAAATACCATTTCCAGAGCTATATTGCGGACAACAGCTTGGTATTCCTTCGAAACCTTTCATAGAAGCTGAATGAATATACATTGCAGGTACTAATGAAATACCTGCTCGCCAAAGAGACTTGTCAATAATAACAGAATCTTGAGCTTGTACAGTATCTTTATTGAGAGAAGATAATAGTAAAATGAATATTGATATTACTTTGATATAATACACGGTGCACTCATGAGATCGCTAGGGGTTTTCATCATTAAAAAATATGATCCAGATGGAATATATTCTGTATTTATTGGTAATTCATGTAAACCAGGTTTTAATATTCCAGAAAATAGAGTAGACTTAATCTTTCCATCCGTTCCAACAAGTAATATTTCTGTATTTCCTAGTTCTACTGTTTCTGCTTTAACGGTTAGTTTATCTGATGCCGGTAAAGGGTAAGCGAATAAAGCTAATCCTTGCTTTAATGAAAAAATAAGTCGAGGATTACCATCTGCATAACATAAGTCTTCTAAAGAGAATTCTCCATTTTTGGTAAGTATGGTACCTTTGGGATATTCTTTAACAGTAAAAGACAATAAATTAACATCTGAAACTGCCATATTTCCCAACTTTGCTTTAAAGCTGATTTTTTTAATTATTCCTGCAGTATCTAAGCTTTTTCCAGAAAATGTAATAATTCCTGTATCACCGTTTCTTATATAGGAATCATAATTACTTATTGGTTCCAGAACTGTAGCATTAAACTCTATTCTTCCTTGAAAATTCCAATATTTTGCATATCTAAGATTTGTTGATGTTTCTAGAATAACTGGCATATCAACTATATCACCAGCTTTGGCTGAAAACTTTGGGATTACAACTAAAAAACCAGCATCATTTCTAGGTAATTTACCATATAGGGTATACCAAAATCCACTATGAACTTCGCCTTTTTGATTAATACTTCTTCCTATTGCAGTTTGACTTAATGTTCCATGAATTGTAGTATTGCCAGAAGTAGCAGTTGTACCACCGCTACCCCAAACACCACGATGTAATCCTTGAGAATACACTTCACAAGAAAGCAAAAGAATAAGTATGAAAAACACTTTTGATTTCATAAGATTTTATGGTTGAATCACAGTAATATCAATATTTACAGCTGCTGGATTCAAAGCTGCATTAGTAGCATTAACAAATCTTACTCTTACAGTATTTGCAGCAGTTACTCTAGAATATGCTATTATCAGTCCATCTTCTAAATCTGCTCTAGGAGAAATCGTAACAGTACCTCCAACTACAGCACCAGTAACGGTAATATCTACATTTGCAGAACCACCATTTGCATTCAAGTTTGGACAATCCACATTAATATTTTGAGCATTAATTGTGCTTGTTCCCCAAGAGAGAGTACCATCTGTTGCAGTAACGAGAGGTTTACCTGATTCAGTAGGTAAACTGGTAGGTAATGTATACGTTATATTTGCAGTTTGAGTACCTGCTTTAAATGCCGAATAATATGAGATATCGCTTCCTTCATTAGGAAAATCGAATTTTCCGCTGGTAGATGCACCATAAAAACGTAGTTCTCTAGCAACATTATCATTATTTGTTAACCAGAAATTAACATCATTAAAAACAGCAACATTTGGATCACTTATTCGTATTGCAAGAGCATTTGTCCCACCATTATAACCTATTGAATTGTCTGCGTCAGAGGTAAAAGTTAAACTACTTCCACCAAGAATTGAAGAACGATCTCCATTATTTGTATTAAATTCTCCACCCATTACAGATCCACTTTCTCCATCAACAATATTTGATTTTCCACCAGAAATTGATCCATAATCTGCTGTAACGCTATTATCATCTCCACCTGATACAGTGGCATTATATGCAGATACTGTATGATTACTTCCACCGCCAATTGTAGAGCTAGAAAAACCGCTACTAATAGTACTACCAATTCCGCCTGCTATAGTGGATTGATCTGAAGTATTACTATTAAATTGTCCGCCTCCAATAGTAGAATATGTCCCTGTAATAACATTATCAGAACCGCCACCAATTGAAGAATGATGTCCATCACTACTTATTCTATTATTTTCACCATTGAGAATAGCAGAATAATTACCAGTAGCTACTTCATTAGCATTTCCTCTAATCCTTTGGAAATCAACTGCATATTCTCCACGTTTATTTCCCCCTGTGATAGTATTATCAGGCGAAATCGCAAGTAAAGCACCTTTACCTTTTGGAGAAAATACAGCATCGATATCTGTATATAAGGCATCACTTGCTTTAAACATATGTGCTGGAATTGTTACATTTGGTGCAGCTATATCTTGGCTTTCAGTAAAATATTGCAAACCAGCAGAAGCTGCATTATTTGCCCAGCTTAGTACACCTGCACCATTAGTTTTTAACACTTGATTAGCAGTTCCATCGGCCGGAGGCAATGTCCACGTTACATTTGCAGCAATATTATTAGCAGCTTTTAAAGCCACATAATTAGAACCATTAGGGAAATCACCAGCGGTATTATATTGCTCATAGAAGCGCAAATCTCTTGGAGTATTA
>JALRHN010000164.1 GCA_023259575.1 Candidatus Kapaibacterium sp.
AAAATGGTGACACGAATAATATCAAAGAAACCATAGAAACTGGATTATATCAGATACAATCCTATGAAGGATCTCAAGTTCTCACTGATAATGATACCTTTCCACCTTTTGACCCCGCAATAGTATTGATTAATATGAAATATGGACTAGATAAAGGATATAAAAATTTAAGTAAGAAGTTCTTTATTTCTAAGTCTAAACATCGAGATGGTTCTACCCCAACTACAATAAGAATCTATCCGTGGATGGATCCCGTCAATTATCCAACACATAGACAAGAATTTTCCTATGCAAGTAGCTATGAAATATCAGGCATGACCTCTAAACAATAAGTTATCATAATGAATTGCTTATTAAATATAAGCGATTTCTTTATCGTAAGGCTGCTAATATAGACATTCTAGAAGCTTTAACGGCAGGTAAAAAACCGCCAATAAAACCCATAATCCCAGTAAATGTAAGAGCACCTTGAATGACATTAGAGGTTAATGCAAAACTAAAAGAAAGTTCAGAGAATGAACCAAAATTTAATGTTGATATAGAGTAAAACTGAAGAATTGATGCCAATCCAATTCCAATAAATCCTCCAATAAAAGCTGTAATTAAAGACTCAACAAGAAATGCAATAAGTATAGACATTCTTTGAAAACCTAGGGCCCTTAAAGTTCCTATTTCTGTTGTGCGATTTGCTACAGCTGCATACATTGTAATCATTGCACCAATCATTGCACCAACACTGAATATTATCGTAATAGTAATACCTAATATTTGTATAAATAGTCGCATTGCTTCAGATTGTTTCTCGAAATATTTTCTTTCATTTTCTGGCTCATATTGATTCAAGCGCTTATCACCGGCAAATAATGCTTTCAATTGTTCAATATTGGCATTATCAGAAATTCTAAAGGTTAGCGTTGAATAATCTACTCTATTAAAAGCCTGAATCAACTGACTTGCATCACACCATAATTCAGATTCAAACCCAGATTTTTCTGCATCCATAATCCCTACGATTACCCAATTATCACCAGCAAATTTAATAGTGTTTCCTATTGCAATATTAGAAAACCTCTCTTCTATGGCTTTTCCAACTATTAATTCTCTAGCACCAAAAGTAAACATCCTGCCACTGATTATTGTAATCTTATTTCTAATTTTTAATGCATTTTCTGATACACCTCTAACAGCTAAGTTACTTAATCCTCCGCCATCTTTTTTTGGCGCATTTATAATTGTAACCGCATCACTTGTCAATAAGGGCTTACCAGTTTCATCTTTTTGTATCATAGGCATAGTAGAAATTAAATCTGCCGTTGCCCTATCAATAATACTTGTAATTTCTCCAGAAGATGATTTTCTAGTTATCACTACATTGTCATTTGAACCTGTAGAAGATAACGTTTGCTGAATACCATCAGCCATCATCAAAACAGCGGCAAAAACAAAAACAACTAATGCAATTCCAGTAATTGTAATTCCAGTTGTCAATTTTCTGGCCAGGAAATTCTTCCAGATATAGTATAAAGGTATATTCATCATATTATCCGTTAAATCGTAAACCATCTACAATACGTGTATTCAAAGCTCTATAAATTGGTACTATAGAGGCAATTATTCCAACCAATAAAGCTGAGCTTCCTGCCATTATATATGTTGAGTTTTCAATATTAAATACAGGAAACCAACCTTTTGGTAGAACTGATTCAAATCCTTGAACTATAGGAATTAATGAGCTTAGCCCAATCAATGCACCAATACATGATATAATTAAGGCTTCTCCGGCAATAAAAGTAAAAAGATGCTTGCCTGTAAAACCTAATGTTTTTAATACTGCATATTCTCTGGTTCTTTCTCGTGCAGTCATGATCATAGTATTACATAAAACCAATAATATAATGCCGATAATTAAATAAGACATGATATTTATTGCACCAATAATTGCACCCGAAGAAGCTACAAAACCTTGCTGAAATTGCCCCTCTGTTTCGCTTTTAGTTTCAGCTCTTGAATTCTTAAACAGATTATCTATTCTTTGAGATATGGTTGCTGATGCAGCTGCATCTTTGATTTTAATTACATACCAACCAATTTCATCTGCTCTATTAGGATAATCAGATTTCATTCTTTCATTTA
Source organism: Candidatus Kapaibacterium sp. (assembly GCA_023259575.1). Lineage (GTDB taxonomy): Bacteria > Bacteroidota > Ignavibacteria > Kapaibacteriales > UBA961 > UBA961. The sequence goes on from JALRHN010000164.1 coordinate 2,134, forward strand.
AATAATTCCAATGAAAAAACATTTGTGTAGCATCATCACTTTTGGTTCTGGGTGTATAAATACCTCGGACAACAAATTGCCATTTTCCCGGATAGATATCTCCATCGATATTCATGATATCACCAATTTTCAAATTATATCGCTTAGCTGTTTCGATTCCTAAGATACAAGCATTTCTTTCCGACATAAATTTTGCTTTTTCACTAGGTGATAATTGATACTCTGGATATACTTTAAAAAGTGTTTCTGGATCGCATGCAACTCTAGCAAAAAATTGATTTTTATCGATATATGTACCACCAAACCAATTAAAATAGCTAACCTGATCAATTCCAGGAATTGCTGCAATTTTATCTTTATAGGCATAAGGAAGAGTAAAAATAAAAGAAACTGCCTGGCGTGTAACTAATCTATTAGGAGATGAAGCAGCTACCCCTGCACTCCATGCTGTAACAACTGTTCTTAGTAAGCCAAAAGCTAGAACAGCGATTGAGATACCTACAATGGTTAAGATTACTCTTAATGTATGCCGAAATGAATTTTTAGCAATTAGCTTGATCATGCTCATAACTTTGATTCCTCTTGTAAAAGGTCTCCCTTTTCTAAGTGATGAGTTGTATGGGCTCTTTTAGCTGCATATGGATCATGTGTTACCATCACGATGGTTTTTCCAAATTCTTTATTTAATCGATCTAAAAGAGTTAAAATTTCTTCGGCAGAAACCCTGTCTAAATCTCCAGTTGGCTCATCTGCAACAAAAATATCTGGATCACTTGCTATCGCACGTGCAATTGCAACTCTTTGTTCTTGTCCACCTGATAATTGCTTAGGATAATGGTGCATCCTGTCGCCAAGGCCAACAACATTAAGTGCTAATTCTACTTGGCTTCTTCGCTCTGATTTACTTAACGGAGTTAGCATCAAAGGTAATTCTACATTTTCATATGCTGTTAATACAGGAATTAAATTGTAGAATTGAAAAATAAAGCCAATATGTCTAGATCGCCATTTAGCAAGTTCTGTTTCACTTAAAGAGGCAATTTGTGTGTCTGCAACAATAATATTGCCTGAGCTTGGCCTATCGATTCCAGCAATAATATTTAATAATGTTGTTTTTCCAGAGCCAGATGGTCCCATCAAAGCAACAAAATCTCCTTGAGCAATTTCTAGGGATATATTGTTTAAAACCCGTATTTCTTGTTTATCTCTTTGATATACTTTTGTCAGATTAGAAATACTTATTATAGAAGACATATAAAACTCCGTTTGGATTTATTCTTTTTCAATTGTTATTGCAGAGCCGGATGATAATTTTTCTATTGGAGATATTATTAAGCTTGTACCAGGCAATAATCCTTGTTTTACTTCGGTAAACTCACCAAAAATAGCTCCAGTCTTAATTATCTGTTCAGTAGCCTTAGACCCATCACCTACAATAAATACTGTCTTTTTTCCATTTACAGTAAGAATTGAAGAAGTAGGGATTAATATTTTGGCTGGTTCTTGTACTTCATTTACATTGGTTTGTCTTAAAAAATTAACTTTGGCACCCATTTCTGGTAATACTCTTTCATCAATCTCATTAAAACGTATTTTTATTTGAACGGTACCTTTGCCTCTATCTGCTGTAGGAATGATTTTGTTCACAAAACCTTTATATTTTTTATCAGCAATTGCACTTACAGAAATTTCAACTGGCATATTTGGTAATATTTTAGATAGAGAAGATTCCGATACATCTGCTTCTACTTCAAGAGAGCTCATATCAGCTAAAGTAACTACAGCCCCTCTAGAGCCTGCAGCTGCACCAAGTGCAGTAATTACTTCTCCAACATTTGCATTTTTACTTAAAACAGTACCATCGAAAGGTGCTCTTATTATTGTGTTTTCTACTAATACTTGTGCGGAGGCAATTGCCGCTTGTTGGGCATTAATTTGCGCTTGCGCAGAAGAAACTTGGGCCAAGGCCCTTTTCCATCTTCCTTGTGCTGCATCAAATTCTGATTGAGTTCCAACTTTATTCTGCAATAATGATTGCTGTCTTATATAAGCAGAATGTGCATCTTCTAATTCTGCTTGTGCATTTGCAAGAGAGGCATTTAGAACAGCTATTTGAGCTTTTTGTTGATTCAAATTAGCTTGGACATCATTACTTTCAATGCGTCCAATTATCATACCTTTTTGTACTTTATCACCTTCAATAACAAATAATTCTTGAAGTCGGCCTGTAGCTTTAGAGGAAATTGCAGCTTTTACTTGGGCAACTACATAACCTTGTCCAGTTAATACTGCGTCTTGTCCTATACCAGAATTTTCTATTATTTGTATGGTTTTTACTGTAATTGCAGTGTTTTGCTTTATATACCAATAGCCAATCATGATCAAAAGAAATAATCCGATATAGATATATTTCT
>JALRHN010000165.1 GCA_023259575.1 Candidatus Kapaibacterium sp.
AATTGTAGCTACAAGTGCAATGAGAGATGCCGACAATGCAGAATATGTGTGTTCAATATTATCCTCGATTATTCAGTGTCCTATTTCCATCATTTCTGGAAAAGAAGAAGCCTACTTTTCATATATAGGTAGCAAAGAGACATATAACAATCCAACTATTATAGATATTGGAGGCGGCAGTACAGAAATCATTTGCATGGATAATGATCACAAGATTCAATCTATTAGCTTAAATATTGGAGCAGTTCGATTTACTGAAAAATACTTTTCTTCGTATCCACCAAGTTCAGATACACTACAAGAGGCAATTGCAGAAATAAAAAAATCATTATCTCATTTTGCAATATCAGTTAATTCTCCAGTTATTGTTGTTGCGGGCACACCCACCACATTAGCCTGTATAGATCAAGGGATAGATGATTATCAAAGAGATAAAGTACATGGATATATCCTTACTTATGATGCTATTAGCTTGATAACAGATATGTTATGCAACACTTCATATGATTCTCTGTTTACAATAAAAGGAATCAATCCTAAAAGAGCTGATATTTTACCTGCTGGAAGTTTACTACTAAAGAGTCTATTGTCTCACTTCGCTATTGAACATTGTATTGTAAGTACAAAAGGATTACGATATGGAGTGCTTTATCATTCAATTAAACATTAGATTTTATCTTTAATTTTAATAAACAGTGCTTCTGCTTCTGCAGTAATATTCCCCTTTTCATCCATAATTGTGGCTTTAAGTGAATGTTTTCTACCAGAAATTTCTGATAGCTTGCCAACGATGTGAATTGGTTTATGAAGCATTGTTGGTTTATTAAATCTAACGTTTAATTGAGCTGTTGGCGCTTTAATGCCTAATCCTGATAAAACCTTTCCCATTGCTTCATCTAATAATAAGCTTACAAAACCTCCATGCATAATACCTAAGGCACCCATTTCTCTTTCTGTTGGCACATACCAAGATTCTGCAATATTAAGGAGAGAATCATAGATAAATGTTAATCGTAATCCTTGTGAATTGCCAATACCACATCCAAAACAATTATTGTCAAACTTTGGATGCATAATGATATTGTATTCAGGCAGATGTAAAGGAAGTATAACAGTATAAGTAAGTATTTTATCAGAGTAAAACTGGTAATATGGTCCCCAAGGTATAATCTGATCAGAAAACTGCATAATTAGTTGAGGATGTATTCTGCCATATAGTCCTATATGTGATTTATGATATAATATGCCATCATCATTAAAACGTAAGTCTCTAGGATTAAACTCAATAGATAAATCTTGAGTGTAAAATAGTTTATTATTAGACAGATATCTGAAGACAATTGGGGTGTCTTCAGGCTTGATAAATAGATATTCATTTCCACAAATCGACAGATATCTATAGTCTACATGACGATTAGTAGAATTTAACTGCATATTTTTGTAGAAATGATTCAGGAATACTGGATCATCAATGATACAAGAATCATGTATAATGTCGCCACGACAATTGATACTATAAAAATATTCTCTTATGTGCATGATTGTTTACTCTTTTTTTTTCTAAAATACTAGATTCACGGCAGGTAATTTTATAATGTTGACATTATCTCATTGTTCGGTACAATTCGGCGGAAATTATTTATTTGATGATATTACATTCACTATCGGAACAAGAGATAGAATTGGATTGGTTGGGAAAAATGGTGCTGGTAAATCAACCATGCTAAAAATATTATCTGGAAGAGTTTCTTCTGATGAAGGGAATCTTATAAAAAGTAATGATTATACTATCGGTTTTCTTACCCAAGATTTACAGGCTACTTTGGGTAAAACTGTATTAGAAGAAGCTATGACTTCATTTGATGTTTTATTAGAAATAGAAAAAGAAATAGATCATCTCAATAATGAATTAATGATAAGAACAGATTATGAATCTGATGAATATGCCAATATTTTAGATAGACATGCCCACTTACACGAACGGTTCAATTTTTTAGGCGGTGCATCTGCAGAGGGAACTGCGCAAAGGATTTTAACAGGTTTAGGTTTTGAAGAAAAAGATTTACATCGTTTAGTTGACGAATTCTCGGGTGGATGGCAAATGAGAGTTGAATTAGCTAAAATATTATTAAAAAACCCAGATTGTTTATTATTAGATGAACCTACAAATCACTTAGATATTGAATCAGTTCAATGGTTGGAACTATTCCTAAAAAATTATGAAGGAGCATTAGTTCTTGTAAGCCATGATAGAGCTTTTTTAGATACTGTTACTAATAGAACAATAGAAATTACCAATGGTGGAATAGAAGATTATAATTGCTCATATAGTAAATATGTAATAGAACGTGTTCAAAGAAGAGAATTAGTAAAACAAGCATATGCAAATCAGCAAAAAGAAATTGCAAAAACAGAAGAATTTATCGAACGATTTAGATCGAAAGCTAATCTTGCTTCTAGAGTTCAATCTAGGATTAAAATGTTAGATAAAATAGACAGAATAGAATTAGAAGAAGAAGATAATTCAGCTATTAATTTTCATTTTCCTCCTGCCCCAAGATCTGGATTAATGGTTGTAGAAAGTACAGATTTACAAAAATCATATGGTAGCAAACATGTTTTAAAAGGAATAGATTTTGCAATAGAACGCGGCAGAAAAATGGCATTTGTAGGAAAAAATGGAGAAGGTAAAACTACATGCGCTAAAATTCTAGCTGGTGTTGAACCATATGAAGGTACTGTTACTATAGGACATAATGTCTCCATAGGATATTTTGCTCAACAACAAGCAGAAACATTAGATGGCAATAGAACGGTTTTTGAAACTGTTGATGATGTTGCTACGGGCGAAATGAGGACTAAAATAAGAGCTTTATTAGGCGCTTTTCTGTTTAGTGGTGATGATGTGTATAAAAAGGTTAAAGTATTATCAGGTGGTGAAAAATCAAGATTAGCTATGGCTATTCTATTATTACAACCATCTAATCTTTTAATACTTGATGAACCTACGAATCACCTTGATATGCGCTCTAAAGATGTATTAAAAAGGGCTATAAAAAATTATGAAGGGTCTTTAATTGTTGTTTCTCATGATAGAGAGTTTTTAGAAGGCTTAACAGACCAAGTTGCAGAATTTAGAAATGGTAAAGTAAGGGTGTACGAAGGTGATATTTATGATTTTTTAAGACAAAGAAACATTGAACAATTGGCAGATTTAGAAATAGCTAAACAACAAAAAAAAGTAACAAAGGCTCCAGCTGTATCACAAGAAAGAGATGATCTTAAAAAGATTGAACAGGATAAAAGAAAAAAAGAAAAAAGAATTCAAGAATTAGAATCTTTGATAAGTAGTTTAGAAATTGAACAAAAAAATCTCGAAGAGCAAATGTCAGATCCTACTTTATATTCTATGCCAGATTTAATGAAATCAATTCATCAAAATTATAATGATATTAAATCATCATTAGAAAAAGCACTTATTGAGTGGACTTCCCTTTCAGATTGATGGAATAAAAACATTCTGACTTTAGAATACAATCATTACATTTTGGACGTCTTGCAATACATGTTTCCCTTCCATGAGCAATAATTCTATGTGTGAAATTAGTCCATTCTTCTTGGTCTATGATCTTCATTAATTCTCTTTCTACTATTTCTGCATTTTGTGAGGTAGTTATTCCTAATAATGACATAACTCTTTTAACATGTGTATCTACAGTTATACCTGCATTAATACCAAAAGCATTACCTAAAACAACATTTGCTGTTTTTCTTCCAACACCAGCCAAACTTTGAAGTTCATCTATACTTTTGGGGATATTTCCTTGATATTTTTCTACTAAGCTTTTACAACAAGCAATGATATTTGCACTTTTTGCTTTATAAAACCCAGTAGAGTAAATAATACTTTCCAATTCTTCGATACTAGCATCTGCTAATGAAAAAACATCAGGATATCTATTGAATAGAATTGGAGTAACCATATTTACGCGTGCATCTGTACATTGTGCAGATAAAATCGTAGCTATCAACAATTCAAAAGGGTTAGAGTATAATAAAGCACATTCTACTTGTGGATATTTATCAATGAGTTTATGATAGATTGATTGCAATCGAAGAGTTTTCTTTTTAATTGATTCTTTCATATTAGTTGATTTGAACAAAGTGAATCTGGAGAATCTCTGTGATATATGTATGTAGGATAGTCAACTTTTGCTATGTTCCAGGAGGCATCAACTGCTTTTTGATATAAATCAGCATCATCAGCATAACGTAGATTACTAAAACCACCAATTTGATGCAATTTATATCGTGGAATTACAAAAGTACCTCCTATAACACATTCAGAAAGATGGATTTGTTTTGTGTAATCATCTTTATCTGTTACATAAGGATTTCCTATTATGTCAACACCACCATGTAATAAATCAAGATTGGTGTATTCTTCAAGAATTGTTTTTCTAATAGATAAATGATCT
>JALRHN010000166.1 GCA_023259575.1 Candidatus Kapaibacterium sp.
CATAAAGTGATAAATACTTACACATATCACAATAATTACCTAACAAATTAGGCTTTTTAGAATTAACATAATACTTGTATAGAATATGACAGAAAGATTTTCTTTCCAACATCAAGCTGTTTGGTCTAAAGCTCATGTATATGGAATCATCATTGCTAAAGGAAATGACACATTAGACTTACTGCATAGAATATCAACTAATAATTGTAATACTTTACAAGTTTTAGAAGGTATTCAAACTGTTTTAACAAATGAAAAAGGAAGAATAATTGACATAGTATCGATTGTTACTACTCCTGAATACATTATGATACTTACATCATATGGTGCAGAAGAATCAGTGCTTCAGTGGATTAGGAAGTTTATTATCATGGATGATGTAACCCTACATATTGCAACAAATGATTTTAATATGATACAAATCCATGGTCCTCAAAGTTTACAATATATTTCTTCATTTTCTGGTAATTCACTTGTACATCTTCCATTGCATCATTGTTCAATCAGTACAATTGAATCGTGTAAAGTATATATCATAAGGGTACCTGCACTTTCAGAACTTTGTTATACTTTGTTATATAGTTCATCAGACAAATCAATAAGTACTTTTTTTGAAACTCAACATGACATCCCATTATTAGAAGACAATCAATATTGGATCATGCGATTAGAAGCAGGAATGGGTATATATACTAAAGAGTATTCTCTTATGTATAATCCCCTAGAAGCAGGATTATTACATCTAATAAATTTTAAAAAGGGATGTTATATAGGACAAGAAGTTATTGCTCGATTAGATAGTTATAATAAAGTACAAAAAAGATTAATTGGTATTAAGTCAGAATATCCTATAATCGAGAATTCTATCATAAAACATGATGATAAAGAAATAGGAATTATTACAAGTTCATGTTTCTCAGATAGATATGGAAATATTGCTTTAGCATATATTCGTTCTGAATATGCGTATCATAATGATACTATATCTTTTGAAATAATGGAACAAATGTATAATGGAACAATTATTCTTTTACCTTTTACAGATGAATCATGAAAATAGACGATACATTATTTGATGATGGCTCTACATTTATGAATCCTGAATTTTTAAATTCAGATGAAGCTAGAGGTATAAGAATTTTATCAGAGTTTTTTCATCCTGAGCATATTTTTAAAAAACATAATATTGAATCTACTATCATCTTTTTTGGTGGATCAAGAATTAAATCAGAAGCTGAGTATTCCAAAGAATATAACCTTTTAATACAAACTATTTCTGAAACTGATGATATACATGAAAAGACACAATTAGAATTAAAACTGAAGATTTTACTTCATAAAAAGGAACTCATTCATTATTATGAAGAAGCCAAAGAATTATCTTCTTTATTAACTAAGTGGTCTTTAGATTTAGGACATAAAGATACATTTACAATTTGTACAGGAGGCGGACCTGGAATAATGGAAGCAGCAAATAGAGGCGCCTTCGAATCTGAAGGCAAATCTATTGGATTAAATATTAGCTTACCTTTCGAACAAAATCCTAATCCATATATAACACCAGATTTACAAATCAAATTTCATTATTTCTTTATGAGAAAATTATGGTTTGTATATATGGCTAAAGCTCTGATTGTATTTCCTGGAGGATTTGGAACATTAGATGAATTATTTGAAATATTAACACTTATTTCAACAAAAAAGATAAATACAAGCATCCCAATTCTGATTTATGGCGAAGATTTTTGGAAAAAGACAGTAAATTTTGAGTACTTAGCTGAAATGGGTATGATTTCTGTAGAGCATTTATCATTATTTCGATATGTAAATTCTCCTCAAGAAGCATTTAGTGTATTAAAAGCTTCATTTACAAATAATCAGAAATCAACATGATGATATCACATACTCAAAATCATGAATTAGAACTAAGAAAAAAGATTAGTCCAGCATTATTATTAATTGATGACCCCGATGAAACAGTGTCTACTCATATCATTGAGCATCTTATTTCATTTGGAGGCTCAATCGCACCAATTATTAGAACTGAACTACAAGATCAAGATAATCCGATTGCTTATAAAACATTACATTCAGTATTAAGTTCTTTAAGAGTCAATGCTTTAGAAGATCTAACCAATTATATTGAGAGGAATAGAGCAAAAAATACGACTATAGATTTATTTACTGCATTTGATTTATTATCACATTTTGGTTTTCCAGAAACTAATGCATGGATAATTGATGCACATTTGAATGCACTTGCAGATTCAGTTAGAAATGATATTATCATAACATGTGCAACAAATGAACAGAGTAGAATTAATTCACTTAATTCTGTATTTTTTACTCAGTATAATTATCGTCCACCAACTTCTCATTATTATCTTCCTGAACATTGCTATCTCCATAGTGTCATAGAACATAAAATTGGTATACCTCTTGCCCTTTCTGTCTTATATATGCTTGTAGCTAAAAAATGCGGAATTATACTACAAGGTATAGGAATGCCATTACATTTTTTGGTTAAAAGTCCTGAATTACCAACTTTTATAGATGTGTACAATTATGGTATATCTATAACAAAAGAGGATTGTTATAATTTCTTAGCGAAATCACATATTCCATATCAAGAAAAAATGATTAATGCTGTTTCTCACGAAGATATGATTATTCGTATGCTAAGAAATCTACAATATTGTTATAAAAGAGAAGAAATGGATTGGGAATATGAACATATAGAGCGTGTTTTAACAGATTTAACTATTCAAAATGCATAAATGAATCAGTCCCCTTCTTTTTTTATATTTACTGATGATATAATGGAGCAATTTGAGTTCCGTTCTTTGCTAAGTAATTATTCTTTAGATTTCCCTACAGAATTTGACATAGATTATTTTAATAGCAAACAAGAGTATTCTATTATCATTGTCAATCTTCATATATGGAATAGTAATCCTTATGAGATTATTATGAAATGGAAAGAATCAATAGAATCTCATCACACAATTTTATTAGCATATACTTCAGAAAAACACGATCATCCAAGTATACATAAAGCTAAAAGTGCTGGAGCTGAACTAATTTTAGATAAAAATCAACTTCTTAATTTGATACAATCAATCGTTGAAGGTTTTACACATTAATGTGTATTTCCGATGATATCTTCAGAATATGTAATAATCGCTTTAACAATTCCCTCTGCAATATTGTTTTGCCCTGAATCTGAGATAAGAATTTTTTCATCTGTAGAATTTGACAAGAAGCCTGTTTCAAATAAGACATTAGGCATTGAAGCACCTACTAACACCAAGAAGCCAGCTTGATTTACCCCGCGATTATACATTTTTGTGTTCTTTGCAACATTCTTTTGTAATACAGCTGCAAAACGCTCGCTAAACCTAACAAATGCAGCTTGTGCCATAGTTGCTACAATAAGTTTTTCTTCATTTAAATCTTCATAGCTTGATTGTTCTTTTTCTAGCTTTATAGAACCATTTTCCTTTTCTGCAACACGGACGGCTTCAGAATTTCTTCCAGGTCTTAGAATATATGATTCACAACCATTTGCAGGATGTGGTTTTGTGGGCATTGAATTACAATGAATGCTAATGAATAATTTACCTTTATATTGATTTGCAATATGTCCTCGACGGTATAATTCAATAAACGTATCATCGGTTCTTGTCATAATTACTCTTGTAGAAGGCATAACTTCTTTAAGCTGATCCTTAACTTTCTTTGCAATAGCTAATGCTATATCTTTTTCTTTATATCCATTGATACTTAGAGCACCTGCATCTTCCCCTCCATGTCCAGGATCCAAAACAATAACATCTAATTCCCACTTTTTCTTTTCTGTAATTGAGGGTTTTGGTATTGGAATAGTTGGGATAAAATCAATTGACAATGATATCTGATTTGAACGTAGTTTTTTTATTGAAACAGATCTGATATCATGTTTTAAACGAATTTTATATAATAAATATGTTTTTATCTGCTCCGTTTTGAAGGAAACAATTGGATCACCATCTATTAATGAACTTAAATCCTTTATTGCATTAATTGCATTAGGAAATCGTACAATAATTTCTCTACCTGAAAACTCAGGTTTTTGAAAAGAAGAAATCGACATTGCAGAGTTGAAAAGGACAAGAATACTGGAATCCTTAGTTGATATACTTGCATTTGTTATAGCAATTGGACCCTTACCTGTAATTTCAGCTTCGATTGATAATTGTTCAATGGTTTTCTGTTCTTCTTTTCTATCTTCAGTTGCATCAGATGACTTAGTTATTATATCATTTTCGGAGAGATGTAAATTCTCTGGTATTATATAATGTCCTGGAATTGTTGCAACTGATTTACTATGTTCTGTATAAGTCTCATTGTCAGTATCAGAGCTTATTCTATTATCTTGCTTTGTATCTG
>JALRHN010000167.1:0-4235 GCA_023259575.1 Candidatus Kapaibacterium sp.
CTTTCTTTCCATCAATAAGAATTGTCTGATCTTCTACTGCAATGGTATGTCCTTCACGTCTAATAAAGGTTTCCCATTCTTTTACATTAGCACTTGTAAGATTAATTTTATCGCCGCTTTTTGGTATTCTCATTGGGCCCCAATTATCTCTAGTATAATTCCTTCCCACAGGGAATGTATGCTCTTGCTGAGCAGCCATCCATTCTTCATGAAATTGAGCAGGTGGATCCATAGAAACGTCGAATTTTCCATATTGTGGTAATGGATATTCTTTTCCATTCACTTGTATCTTAGAATTAACTATCTGTAAAGTATCGCCAGCAACAGCCACACATCGCTTCAAATAATAGGTAAAATCTGTTGATTCAACTTGATCTCTATCACCAGGATAAATAAAAACGATCACATCGCCTTGTTTTGGTGTGCTATACCCAGGAAATCTATAAAAAGGTAAAGGTTTATTAATGAAAGGCACCATTTGTGGAGTAGAAGGCGCATAAATAAGCCTATTTACAAATACAAAATCTCCAGTAGCTACAGTGTCTTCCATAGAACCGGTTGGCACTACGAAAGAACCAAAAAAAAGACCATTAATAATCATGATAAAAAATACTGCACTAAAAACAGTTTTAAACCATGCTATCACATGCTCTGTAAATGTTTCAGGCTCTTTTATAGATGCTTTTCTTTTGGCATTCCAATGTTTTAACTTCTGAATGTGTTCTTTCATATTTTTCACTTAATATTTGAATACAATTATCGTATCCAATGAAACTGAGCAATCATAGATTCAATTCTATCATAAAGCTTTCTTAATTCAATAGGTGTAGTCTTATCACCTTGATAATCAACAACTTGCTTGGATGAGCCAATCCCATTTTTACTATAAACAATCTGTGTAATCACCGAAGGCATATCTGTAATTTGTTGTTGTGAATATTCATATTTCAAATCATAATACTGCATTCTATTCAATTCTTGTAAAATAGCAATCACAGAATCTGTTTGTAATGAACCCTGCTGTCTACCTATTGTATTAACATTCTGAAATCCTTCATATGATATTTCACCATTACCATATAAAGTTATCGAATATACCGGACAATTGCCTCTGCACGAGGTTTTACTCATTATAAACTGATAATGTTCATAGTCATTACCAATTGAATTATTCATTAATGAACATGAAGATAATAAAAGTGCAAGTATGCTAAATCGTAATACAATAAATACACTCATATTATCTGGCTCTGTATTCATTTGTATTTATTGCATATCTACGAATTTTATTATGCAATGTTTCTCTACTTATTCCAAGTTGAACGGCAGCTTTACTAACATTTCCATTGCACTTTTGCAAAGTAGCAATGATCTTCATTTGATCGGCTCGAGCGATATCATCTTTTAATAATCCGTCACTTGTTACAGAAAACTGATCTTTACTTGTTGGCACAGAAATTTGCTGAGAATTTGGAGCGGTAATTCCGTGCAAATCAGATATTTCTATAATTGGAGAAGATACAATTTGAAGAACAAGTCTAAGTAAACTTATAAGTTCTCTTACATTACCTTTCCATGTATGGTTTTGAAGATATTCTATAGCAGATGGTGAAAATGATTTGCCATCTTGTTGATCTCGATTATGAATATTTGTATAATTCTCTATAATCAAAGGAATATCTTCTATTCTTTCACTTAAAGGTGGAATTGTTATTTCACATTCACGCAATCTATGATATAACTGTTCTCTGAATTTACCTTCTCTCATAGCTGATAATAAATCTCTATCAGTTGCTGATACAAATCTAACATCTACTGATTCTGTTTCGACAGAACCTACTTTTCTGATTTTTTTTGTTTCTATTGGCAATAATAAATTAGCTTGAAGATTTAAAGGCAAATCACCAATCTCATCAAGGAATAATGTCCCTTTATTAGCTTCATGAAACAAACCTTTTTTATTTTCTAAAGCACCCGAGAAAGCCCCTTTAACATGCCCAAACAATTCACTTTGAAATAATTCACGCGGTATATTAGGAATATCAACTGTAACTATATCATGTTTTCCACGTTTACTTACAGCATGTAATGCCTGGGCAACCAGTTTTTTCCCTGTTCCTGTTTCGCCAGTTACCAGAACATTAAGATCTGTTTTTCCATATAAAATAATTTTATCAGCTACATTCAAAATTGCTTTACTTTTTCCAATAATTCCTTGCTGTTCAATAAGTTTTAATAAGTCATGATGTTGCGCTTGAACTGCTAATCGCTCTAATGTGCTAATTAACACTTCTTTTACTCTATCTGTGCTTATATTACTTTTCTCGATAAAATTAACTGCACCAAGTTTTGTAGCTCTTACTGCATTTTCTATCGTTCCTTTACCAGAAATCATTATTACAGGCAAAGAAGGATATTTTTTCACTGTAATTGCCAAAGCATCTAAACCATCTAAATGCGATGTTGTAAACTCAATATCTAATAATAACAATGATGTCTTATTACTATGTTGCTCTAAATACCCAAATGCCTCCTCTGGAGAACTACAACAATGCGTATGCCACCCAAACCCATTAATAATATCTGCCATAGTGGCAGTAAACTCAGGATTATCATCCACCAATAATATAGAATATTCAGCACTCAATTGATTTGTCCCTCCCAAATTATGGGCATAATTTTCTAAAATATATCATTTAACTGTTTCATGAATAATTGTATCTGGCCATCTGTTTTTCACAGAAACTGTCTGCATTAAAGAATCATAAATTGCTCTAAACTCTTTACTTCCATATGTTTGAAACAATGGATTCCAAATCGCTTTCTTTGTAATCATTGTTTTTTGATTAATATATTCTATGCTTCTTCCAATGGTGCCGGGTGAATATAAAGACTGAATTTCAGAAAATGTATCGATGATTGTATTTAAGCGCATACAAAATACTTGGGCTTGCACTGTATCTATTTTTTGATACTGTATTTCTTTATGTTGTGGCTGTTTTTGAACTGTATAGATACCTAAATCCTGTGCTCGATACTCATATCCATGAAATGTTCCATCAGCAATAACATAATCACCCCATCGGATGATTGTTTGATTAGTTCTTTCATTAATACAAGATTTATATGATGTAGTACAGCCATTTACACACAGTAAAATACACAATATACAGATCACAAATAAACCTTCAGAAAAGCCTTTCATTATAGTACTTTCTGATTATTAATAAAATCTTGAATTCTTTGAATACATTTCTTCTTACCAAGTACTTCCATTGTATCATATAAACCTGCACCGACAGGTTTACCTGTTAATATTAAGCGCAAGGGATGTATGATAAGCTTGGATTGGATACTATGTTCTTTTGTAAATTCACTCATCATATCATTAATAGTATTATGAGTAAAATCTTGGATAGAAGAAATTAAAGGTAGTATCTTTTCTATAATTTCTGGAGATTCAGATGTCCAATGCTTTGCTTTATATTCTTCATCGATTGCATAAGAATCAGTAAACATATAATCAGCAAAACTTGGCACTTCATGAATAAAGGAAATTCTTTCTTTGATTAATACAAATACTCTTTCTACATATGAATCTTCAACATAAATATTCTGGTTTTGTAATAATTCCTGAATTGAATGTACAAAAGCCGAGGGATCTTTTTCTCTGAGATATTGGGAATTCATCCAGTCTAATTTTTTTGTGTCGAATACTGCACCTGCTTTATTGACTTTATCTAGAGAGAAAGATTCGATTAATTCTGATAATGAGAATATTTCTCTATCTGATGTAGGATTCCATCCTAATAAAGCTACAAAATTGACTAAAGCATCAGCAAAATATCCTTTCTCACGAAAGCTTTTTGCAAAAACATCCCCAAATCTTTTACTCATTTTAGATTTATCTTGATTGAGGAGCAAAGGTAAATGAGCAAATTGAGGCATTTCCCAATTAAATGCTGTATAAAGTAAAACATGTTTTGGTGTTGAAGGCAACCATTCTTCTCCTCTAATCACATGTGTTATCTTCATCAAATGATCATCAACTACATTTGCCAAATGATATGTAGGAAATCCATCTGATTTCAATAATATTTGATCATCTATATCACGAGCATTGACAATAATTTCCCCACGAACAATATCTGAAAAGCGTATTTCTCCAGATGCAGGAACTTTAAGTCTAATGCAATAATCCGCACCGCTATCAAGCAATCTTTGAGTTTCTTGAG
>JALRHN010000167.1:4245-4383 GCA_023259575.1 Candidatus Kapaibacterium sp.
CCCCAAGAGTATATTCACTACGCATTACTGTTCGATCATATTTGGCTGCTATGCCAGCATTTTTTTGTCTTTCACGCATTGCATCAAGTTCTTCAGATGTATCAAATGCGCGATAAGCCATTTGTGATTCTAATAATA
>JALRHN010000168.1 GCA_023259575.1 Candidatus Kapaibacterium sp.
AAATAGTTTGTCCATAGTTTCACTGCTTTATCATTAACAGTATCTATTCTATATGAGTATGAAATCGGTATATCATCATATGTAAATGCATTTATATCAACATTGAATATCAATGTTAAGTATAGCATAATCAACTGATATACTTTTTTATTCATCATGAGGCATCAAGATTATAAAGCATAATACTCACCAATTTTAGGGAGAATTAATGGAATTGACTGTTCATCAAAACACTTTTCTACCCATGTATGATGTATTTTGATATAAGAAAATGTATCAAAGTGTACTCCTATACATTGTTTAGCCTTTAAAAAGGTACACGCCTTTGCAGCATCAACTGCATCCATTGTAAAATTATCACCAATTGGAAGTATTGCAGTGCTTATGGAATATCGTTCTCCTAATAATTTCATATCATAACTTAATGATGTATCACCAGAATAGTAAATTGTACCCTCTTCATTACTGATAATAAAGCCATTTGGATTTCCCCCATAACTACCATCTGGAAAAGAACTTGAGTGATATGCATGCGTCATGACAATCTTCCCAAAAGGAAAATTCCACGAACCACCTGAATTCATTGGATGTCCTTCTAGATTATGTTTCTGCTTATAATAATGCACAATTTCTGCATTAGCAATAATAGTAGATCCGCTTTGTTTGGCAATTATCTCGGCATCTGCAATATGATCTCCATGAGCATGCGACAAAAGAATAAAATCGGGTTGTATGGAATGAATATCAATATGGCTTGCTAGAGAATTACCAGTTATGAATGGATCAAAAAGTAATGTAAAGCCTTTTGTTTTAAGTGTAAAACAAGAATGGCCCAAAAAAGTGAATATCATATAGATCTCATGAACGTGCAAAATGCATATGAAAATTAACCAATTTTTTTATTGATTAATCAATACTTATCACAACAATGTTACATTTTTACAGATTAATTATTCAAAATGTTTGGGCTAAATGAATGAGTTAGTAATTTTGCTCATTCTTCAATGAATTCTATACTCATATTTTGGAAATTCCTTTATGTCAAAACATATAACCATTGTGGGCGGTGGCCCTGTGGGATGCCTTGCAGCAATTTATTTAGCTAAAAAAGGACATCACATTACAATTTACGAGCGACGTAAAGACATGAGGAAAGAATCCGTATATGCAGGTAGGTCAATTAATCTTGCATTGTCGGACAGAGGAATTAGAGGTTTAGAAGGAGCCGGAATAGTTCAAGATATCCTAAATGTTGCTATACCGATGAGTGGTCGTATGATGCATTCTGTAGAGGGAGAACAAATGTATCAAGCATATGGTAAAGATGGTCAAGCCATAAATTCTGTATCTCGTGGAGGAATTAATATAGCATTATTGAATTGTGCTGATTCTTTTGATAATATTTCTATTCATTTTGAAATGAAATGTATAGATGCCGATTTAGATTTATCAATTGCAAGTTTCGAGAATAGCGAAACACATGAAATTGTTCATATCCAATCAGATTGCATTATAGCAACTGATGGCGCTTATTCTGCTATACGAGATAAAATGCAGAAATTAGATCGATTTAATTATCAACAATATTATATAGACCAAGGATATAAAGAGCTAAGAATTCCTGCTTTAAGTGATGGTAGTTTTGCATTAGAAAAAAATGCTTTACATATTTGGCCAAGAAAACAATATATGATGATAGCTCTTCCTAATATGGATGGTAGCTTTACTTGCACTTTGTTTTTCCCTTTTGAAGGCTCCCCTTCATTTTCTTCATTAGATTCAGATCAAAAAATACTCGATTTCTTTAAAGAACAATTTCCAGACGCATTATCGCTAATGCCTACTTTATTAGAGGATTATCATAATAATCCAACAGGCTCTTTAGTCACTATGAGGCTTTCACCCTGGCATTATAAAGATAAAGTTCTATTATTAGGTGATGCAGCACATGCAATTGTACCATTTTATGGACAAGGAATGAATTGTGGTTTTGAAGATTGCACGGTTTTACATGAATTACTAGATGCATATCAAGAACATGATTGGGATTTAATGTTTGCTGAGTATACGTCTAGAAGGAAACCGAATGGCGATGCAATTGCTGAATTGGCTTTGAATAATTTTATTGAAATGAGGGATTTAGTTGCTGATCCCTATTTTCAAAAGACAAAAAAAGTGGAAAAAATATTAAGTGAATTATATCCACAACGATTCTTATCTTTATATTCAATGGTAACTTTTAGCCATATTCCCTATGCTGATGCTTTAAAAAATGGCAGAATCAATGAGGAATTATTTAAAGAAATTTTATCTATTCCCAATATTTTAGAGGAATGGAATAGTAAGGATAATATAGATCGTATCAATACTTTAATGAATACTTTTTATCCCGAATTATAAGCTCTTAATTTTATTGATAATAGATGAAGTAGATTTACCAACTACAAAAGGGATTATCTCTACTTTTCCGTGATGTGCAAGAACGATGTCAGCGCCAACTATGGTTTCTAAAGTATAATCTCCACCTTTTACCAAAATATCTGGCATTATCTCTGAAATCAAAGAAAGTGGAGTACTTTCATCAAATAGAACTACTACATCAACAGCACGCAAAGCAGATAATACATTCGCTCTATCATCTTGTTGATTTATGGGCCTTTCGGGTCCTTTTAAATCAGACACTGACTTATCTGTATTCAACCCAATAATTAGTACATCACCTAGAGACTTAGCAGCTTCTAAATAGTGAATATGCCCAATATGTAGAATATCAAAGCATCCATTAGTAAAGACAATAGATTTCTTTTGTGCTTTTAATGCAGAAATATAAATCGGAAGTTCAGATCTTTTGATAACCATGTATTTACCTTTAAGCTTTCCAGCCTTCTTTTCCAATAAGTGGAACAAATGTATAATCATCTAAAGGATAATCTAAATAAGATGATTCATCTTGACGAATGACACAATGCATAGTTTGTCTTTTTTCATCTCCAACTGGAATGATAAGCTTCCCTCCGATATCGAGTTGATGCAAAAGTGTTTGTGGAATTTCTGGTGCACCTGCAGTAACGATAATTCCAGCATAAGGGGCATATTCACTCCAACCAATAGTGCCATCGCCATATCGAGAATATATTTTTTGTTTTGGATAAAGTGTGCTTAATAAGATTCTTGCTTGATTGTGGAGCTCGAAATGCCTTTCAATTGTATATACTTCAGCCCCTAATTCAGTTAATATCGCTGCTTGATATCCAGATCCAGTACCAATTTCTAAAATTTTGTCACCTTTTTTTACTTCCAATAATGAAGTCATTCTTGCAACTGTAAATGGCTGTGATATGGTTTGTTGCTTATCTATAGGCAAAGAAATATCTTCATATGCTCTTTTTGAAAGTGCTTTAGGTACAAATTGTTCTCTTGGAACCTTTAACATAGCATTAAGTACTGATTCTGAATCAATACCTTTTTGTTTAAGATTAACAATTAACTGTTTTCTAGCGTCTATAAAAAAGTCTCTATGCACGTAATTAATCTATGTTTAGGAATGAAGAAATCATTACAAAGATGATTGTAATTCGGAATATGATCGAGATGATAAATGTGATTGCAGTAAATTTGGCAATAATTCTATACTAATATTATGAATCAAATTGCCTTCTCTTGCCAAAGAAATAGCTCCAGTTTCTTCTGAAACAATCAATACTATAGAATCAGATTGCTCCGAGATTCCTAATCCTGCACGATGCCTAGTTCCTAGATTTCCAGAATCAATTTTGGTTGTAACACTTAAAGGTAATACACATCTAGCAGCTGTAATGATTTGATTTTCAATAATTACTGCACCATCGTGTAAAGGAGATTTAGGATTAAAAATGGATACTAATAATTCACGTGTCACCAATGCTTGCAGTGATATTCCAGTATCTATTGTCATTTTAATATTTTGGGTTCTGGGGAATACAATCAAAGCTCCCATATGCCTGTCTGACAATTCATTGACAGCTTCGATAACTTCATCAATGGTTTCAGAAAAATTACGGCGAACAAATAATCTAAATAATCGAGTTCTTGTTATCAGTAATAATACTCTTCGAATTTCTGGTTGAAATAAGATAATAAATGCTATCAGCCAGATATCTGAAATTGCCCTTAAAATCCAATTTAAGGCTTTCAGATTTAACGATTGAGTGATGACAGAAAAAGCAAGAATGAGTACAAATCCTAAAAGAATTTGCACCGCTACTGTATCCTTTAAAACTCTGTAGAGCGCATAAAACAATAATGAAACTATGCCAATATCAAGGATATCAACAATAGTTATACTTAAAAATCCTATGCGAAAGAGTTCGACCATACATTAGATTGATTATGTAAAAAGA
>JALRHN010000169.1 GCA_023259575.1 Candidatus Kapaibacterium sp.
ATTCCTGGACAGAGCCATCAAAAGGAAAAATCATTGGAAATGCAAATAATAATGAAGTCATAATTAAGTGGAATTCTATAGGAACAGATACATTAAAATTAAGAGTGACAAAAAATCCTTTAGGTTGCTATAAAGACACTATGATAATTGTAACTATAAATGCTAATCCTGTCCCAATAATTCAAGGAAATGCTAATGTATGTATCGGACAATTATTAACGTATAAATCTACACCTAATGAACCTGGTTTTACTTATGAGTGGTCTACAAAAGGGAAAGGTGTAATAAGTGGTCCTGCAGGACAGATAAATGCAGTATATGAATGGAAGGCAATCGGCACCGATACTTTAACATTAAAGAAAACAAATGTTACAACTGGATGTACGAAAGATACTTCAATCATAGTAACTATTAATCCTCTACCAATACCGATAATAATCGGTCCAAACACAGTTTGCGGATTTGATAAACCAGTTGAATACTCCGCTTCTTCAAGTACTTCATTGTATACCTGGAGTATCGAAAGTGGAAAAGCCAGCCTAAGTACAGATAATGAAGCAAAAACAAAAATCACATTTGGTGGTACCGGAAATGTATTATTACGATTAACCGAAAGAACATCAGCAGGATGTATAAAAGATACATCAATGACGATAACTGTAAAAAATTCCATAAATGCAGACTTTTCAGCTGCTAATGGAAAGAATCAATTCTGTAAAGGTGATAGCATACAATTAATGTGTTCACTTGATGCAGCAGGGTATCAATGGAAATTAAATGGAAATGATATCATTGATGCTATAGGTAAATCATATATAGCAAAAATACCTGGTACATATAGTGTATTAGTTAAAACAAGTGATTGCCAAGCATTATCACCAGAAAAAGTGTTGTCCGAATTACCTTTGCCTATGCCAATAATTATTGGTCCAAAAGAGATTAAAGCTGGAGAATCTAATATTCAATATTCTGTACAATCAAATCAAGGTTCAACATATTCTTGGTTGATCAGCGGAAATGGAATTATTAATGGAAAATCAGATGAATCCACAGTTTCAATTTCCGCTACAAATCCAGGTACATTGCAATTAACTGTTATTGAAATTTCATCAGCAGGTTGTAGAAAAGATACAATGATGTTGATTTCAGTTGCTAATCCACAAGGTATAGATGAGTTGAAAAATGAAGAAGTTTCAATTCTGAGTATTCAACCAAATCCTTTGGAAAACTCCCAGATTTTGAATGTAGTATGTGAATTTCCACCAAATAGTTCTCCAATAATAGAATTAGTTGATATGCTTGGAATTGTTCATTATTCACTACAATCAATGCAATCTGGCCATGAATCGATTCAACATATTGCAATTCCACTGTCAAAAATTTCTTCTGGTATGTATCTTATACGTTTAAGAACACATACTCAAACAGTATCACAAAAGTTCATAATACGTTAAAGAAATTGTTTAATAAAAGCATATAGAATATATCAATGAATTCTTTTTTTTATAGACATAATTTTACAAGATATTATCTCATCATATCTAGTCTATTAAGTATAATTCTGGCCGTAACGATAGATATTATTGCAAAAGAAAGTACTATCTCAAGATTTACTCATACAGTAGATAATAATTTGGTTTTTATAGCCAATAAAGGACAAATTATTGATCAGAATCATAAAAGAAATGATGAAATCTTATATACAGCCCAAGTTTCGGGTGGTGCTGTTTATATTAAAAAAAATGGAATTTCATTTGCAGTGTATCATCGAGATTCAAAAAATAATATTCCTTTTCAATCAAAAAGTCTGCATAAGTATGATGCACATTCTCCATCGGTTATAGAATCATATAGAATTGATATTTCTTTTCAGAATAGTTCGCAATCATGTATAATAAGTGGAGAATATCCATTACCATCATATACAAATTATTATTATTCTCATATTCCTAGTGGAGTATTGGAAGTAGAATCATATAAAAAAGTAATTATTAAAGATCTATATCCACATATAGACTTCATAGTATATGAGGGTAAAAAACAGAAAGTACAATATGATTTTATTGTTCATCCTGGAGGAAACCCAGAACATATTGCAATGAAAATATCTGGAGCTGATAAGCTCAACATAGATAATCAGGGTACTTTAGCAATCGAAACACCTTTAGGATTAATAGAACAACAAAAGCCTTATTCTTATCAGGAAAATGAAGTATACTCAGCATTT
The DNA here is from genome assembly GCA_023259575.1 of Candidatus Kapaibacterium sp. Taxonomy (GTDB): domain Bacteria; phylum Bacteroidota; class Ignavibacteria; order Kapaibacteriales; family UBA961; genus UBA961. The sequence continues at coordinate 2,228 of JALRHN010000169.1, forward strand.
GAATTGCATTCAGACTCTATAGTTACATTTAACATTGGAGAATATGATCATTCAAAAAAGCTTACTATAGACCCCCCAACTCGTTTATGGGGAACATATTATGGTGGATCTGATAATGATTATTCAAGAAGTGTATCTACAGATGCAAGTGGCAATGTATATGTTATAGGATATACAGAATCAATTGCTTCCATAGCTACAAGTGGCTCTTATCAGGCAACATTAAATGCTAATTATGATGCATATATTTCTAAGTTTACTTCTGCTGGAACTCGTTTGTGGTCAACATATTATGGAGGTTCTGGCAATGATTATGGTTATAATTCATGTGTTGACAATGCAGGAAATATCATTATATGTGGAGAAACAAATTCTAATGATGTAATCGCAAGTAGTGGTGCTTTTCAAACTGTTTTTGGTGGATATACAGATGCATTTATTGCAAAATTTAGTCCCACTGGAACAAGAACCTGGGCCACATATTTTGGTGATATTGATATTGAATCGGGCTATGGAATAATAAGTGATGCCAGTAATAATATTATTATAACTGGAAAAACAAATTCCACAACAAATATTGCTTCATCTGGGTCATTTCAAACACAGATAGGTGGTGGAGATGATGTATTTATTGCAAAATTTAGTTCTACAGGAACCAGAACATGGTCTACATATTATGGTGGATCTGGTAATGATATAGGATATGGAGTTTCAATTGATGCTGCAAATAATGTATTTGTTTCTGGCACAACTTCTTCGGATAATTCTTTATCTACCTCTGGTGCATATCAAAGTACAAGAGCAGGTAATACAGATGCATTTTTATCAAAATTTAGTTCTGCAGGAAATAGAACGTGGTCTACATATTATGGTGGATCAGAGAATGATGAAGGCTTTAGCTCAGTTACGGATCCAAGTGGAAATGTGATATTAAGTGGCCAAACAGAATCTTCTAGTGGAATATCTACTGCAAATGCACATCAAAGTACTTTTGGTGGTGCAATAGATGCATACATTGTCAAGTTTACAACAACAGGAACACGTTTATGGGCAACATATTATGGAAGTAATGATTATGATTTAGGATTATATGCTTGTACTGATGCAAGTGGGAATATTTATATCGTTGGCCAAACTGGATCTGGTGATGCTATTGCAACAACAACTGCACATCAACAACAATTAGGTGGTAGTTATGATGCGTTTTTAGCCAGATTTGCTTCGGGTGGAACAAGAAGTTGGGGTACATATTTCGGGGGCAATGATTTTGATATTGGATATGGCTGTAGCAGTGATATAAGCGGTAATGTCTATATATGTGGAAGAACATCATCCACAAATGGAATTGCAAGTAATAATGCTCATCAATTGGTATATGGTGGTGTATTGATGGATGGATTTTTATCTAAGTTTACCGATGATGATCCACCAGGTGTTTCATGCAATACATCAAAAACAATATTTTGTAAAGGCGAAGTATTTTCATTACCATATTCAATTACAGGAGCATTTAATCCTGGAAATATCTTTACAGCTCAATTATCCGATTCTATAGGATCTTTTCAAAATCCAATAACAATAGGTAGTAGAAGTGCTTTCGATGCTGGGTCGATTAATTGTACCATTCCTGGTTCTATTGCTTTAGGACAATATTATCGAATACGAGTAATTGCAAGTACTCCATCTATTTATGGATTTGATAATGGAATAAATTTATCTATTTATGGAGTACCAAATCCAAAAATTAATGGTATGTCTTCTGTATGTATTGGACAAACAAATAGTATCTATTCAATAGATAGTTCTGCTGGAACATCTTATACATGGAGTACTTTAAAAAAGGGGACAATTAATGGACCTTTAAATACTAAGACTATTAATGTTTCATGGAATCAAGTTGGAATTGATACAATAATTGTAAGGCAAACAATTATAGAAACAGGTTGTTTTAAAGATACAAGTTTAATTGTAACAATACAGGCGCTCCCTATACCGGTTATAAATGGAAATAATACTGTGTGTGAAGGCACAAAAAATTCACTTTATAGTATACCGGTTCAAAATGGACATACTTATCAGTGGAAATCTTTATCCAAAGGTAATATTACTGGAACTTCGACAGGTAATTCAATTCTAGTGAATT
>JALRHN010000016.1:0-4348 GCA_023259575.1 Candidatus Kapaibacterium sp.
AAGAGCAAAGTACTTTTTGGCTGATGAAAATTAGTGATAAGAGCCTCTGTTATACCAAATGAATATCCAGGAATTATCATTAATTGTGTTTCACCTTCTATAATTGTAAGATTATATCTATCCATCCATGAAAGTAAGATTGCAAATACATCAGCAGGGTTAACATTCTTATCGTGAAGTGAATATGGCGTCCATTGTTGCATAGAAATATAAGACTGATTCCACATAGTGGATGCTGGATTTAATAATTGAACACCAAACCAAAAAACGGATTCCATTGTCCTACATGATGTTGTCCCAACACAAACATATAAGCCACGATTTGGATTAAGAAAAAACTCTCTACAATGTTCAATAACCTCTCTGGGAATCAGAATTTTCTCGGTATGCATTAAAAATTCTTCAGGTGTATCTGCTTCATATGGTTTAAATGTTCCTAAGCCAACATGCAAAGTAATATCTAGCATATTGATTTGTTTTTTCTTCAACTTTTGAATAACATTATCTGTTATATGCAAACCTGCTGTTGGTGCTGCAACAGAACCATTTTCTTTTGCATAAATTGTTTGATAACGAATTGTGTCTGTATCTTCTGCTTTTCTATGTAGATAAGGAGGTAAAGGTATTGTCCCAATATCTTCTAATAAAGCACCCAAAGTAATAGGTTCATTCCATTGAAATCTTACAATCCCTTGAGTATTATTTCTTTCTAATATTTCAGCTTTTAATGTATAATGCTTGGCTACACATTGTAGGATTGTTCCAGGAATTAGATTTTTTCCTCCAATCATGCATTCCCATATACTTTCTTTGTCTTTTGTAAGTGCTTCTGCTGCACTTCCTTCAATAGGTTCGATTAATAATAATTCCGCTTTGCCGCCCGTTAGTTTATGAGCATAAATTCTTGCTTTTATTACTTTAGAAGCATTCACTATTAACAGTGAATGTTCGGGTAAAAAGGAATCTATGTCATGAAAAACGGAATCTGTAAATGGATTAGCTTCATGTGGATTTACGATTAATAATTTACTTTCATCTCTTTGTTCTTTAGGGAACAAAGCTATGTTTTCATCTGGCAATGAATAGGAAAGAACTGATTGATCAAATATAGGAATCATAGAAGTAATACAAAAAAAGCCCTGATGAATCGATCAACAGGACTTTTTATTATTTATAATGTTTAAGATTAAGAACAACCGCTGGTAGTACCGCAATCTTCACAAACTGTACAGCTACCATTTCTTTTAACTCTCATAGAGCTACAAGTAGAGCATTGTTCGCCTGTATAGCCTTTTGCCTTTGCTTCAAATACTTTTTGAGTACCATTTCCTGTATTCTTAATAGTTGAAACAGCTTCTACAAGCTCTGGAATTGATTCTGTTGAAACAGCTTTAACTTGTGCACTAGATTTTGAAGTAATTTTAGAAGCTTCTTCATCTACAGCTTGCACATGAACAAAATCTGTACGATTTAGATAATCATAACCTAATGAACGGAAGATATAGTCTAAAACTGATGTTGCATTTTTAATTGCATCATGTCCTTGTACAGGACCAGCTGGTTCGAAGCGTGTAAATGTAAAGGAATCTACAAGTTCTTCTAAAGGAATGCCATATTGCAAGGCTTTGGAGGCCAGTACAGCAAAGCAATTCATTAATCCTTTAAATGAAGCTCCTTCTTTGTACATATCAATAAATATTTCACCTAAAGTTCCATCTTCAAATTCACCTGTTCTTAAAAAGACTTTGTGTCCGCCAACATAGCCTTCACGAACAAAACCACGACGTTTTTTAGGTAGTCTTCTGCGCTCGGCTCTGTGATATACTCTTTCTACGATGCGTTCTTGAACTTCTGCTGGACCTTGTGTTTCATCTAAAGATTGTTCATCACCAAGCATAATTATCTCATCTAAATCTTCATCATTAGAAGAATTTAGCGGTTGTGATAATTTAGATCCATCACGATAAAGAGCAATAGCTTTTACGCCTGTTTTCCACGCTTCATGATATACTTCACCAATTTCGCTTACTAATGCTTCGGCTGGCATATTTACTGTTTTAGAAATAGCACCAGAAATAAATGGTTGAGCAGCAGCCATCATGCGAACATGGGCCATATGTTGTATAAAGCGTTTTCCTTTTTTACCACATTTGTTAGCACAATCAAAGATTGCTAAATGTTCTTCTTTTAGATGAGGTGCACCTTCAATTGTCATAGTGCCGCAGATATAATCATTTGCTTGTTCAATTTCTGCTTTGGTATATCCAAGCTCTTTAAGCATATCAAATGAATAATCATTGAGTTGGTCTTCTGTAAAGCCAAGTCCAAGACAAAAATCTTCGCCTAAAGTCCATTTATTGAATGCAAATTTTATATCGAATACATTGTCTAATTGGCTATTCACAGCATCAATTTTTTCATCCGTAAATCCTTTTTCTTTTAGGCTTTGACGGTTAATTGCTTGGCAACCAACTAAGGTGCCATGTCCTTTACAGTATTTTTCTATATCTTCAATTTCTGATTCTGAATAATGAAGATTAACAAGTGCTTTTCTTACAGATTGATTTACAATCTTGAAATATCCACCACCTGCTAACTTTTTGAATTTAACGATAGCAAAATCAGGTTCAATACCTGTTGTATCGCAATCCATAACTAAACCAATAGTACCAGTTGGTGCAATAACAGAAACTTGAGCATTCCTATAACCAAACTCTTCACCTAAAGCTAGTGCTTTGTCCCAAGCTTGACGAGCAGCTGTAAGAAGGTTTTCTGGAACAAATTCTGGATTAATTGCCATCGGCTTAATCGATAATTCATCGTATTCAGATTCATCTGCGCCATATGCGGCATTTCTATGATTTCTGATTACACGAAGCATACTGTTCTTATTGGCTTCATAACGAGGAAAAGGCTTTACATCTCTTGCCATTTCTGCGCTTGTTGCATAAGATTCACCTGTCATGATAGCAGTAATAGCCCCACTTATCGCCAAAGCTTCCGGAGAATCATATGGGATTCCATTAATCATAAGAATAGTACCAAGATTGGCATATCCTAAACCTAATGTTCTGAAATCATAACTTCTTTGGGCTATTTGCTTTGATGGGAAATGTGCCATCAATACGGATATTTCTAATACTATTGTCCATAAACGAGTTGCATGACGAAAATCTTCAATTCGGAATTCACCATTTTCTTCGATAAATGTGCCTAAATTTAAACTTGCTAAATTACAAGCAGTATCATCTAAGAACATATATTCTGAACATGGATTAGAGCCATTGATACGTCCATCAGCTGGGCATGTATGCCATTCATTAATGGTAGTATCGTATTGCAAACCTGGATCTGCAGATTTCCACGCACTGATATTTATCTTATTCCATAAATCGCGGGCTTTAACTGTTTTGGCGATTCCACCATTTGTTCGCCATGTAAGATTCCACACATCATCGTTTTCTACGGCTTTCATGAAATCATTTGTAACACGAACCGAATTATTAGAGTTTTGACCACTTACAGTTACATAAGCTTCAGACTCATAATGTGTATCATAACTATCAAAATTAAGAGATGTAAAACCTTGATCTACTAATGCAAGCACACGGTAAATTTGATTGATAGGTATTCCACGATATAAAGCATTTTGTATCAAAGTATTTAGCTTATCATTTTCTTTACGATCTGAACCATTTGCAATTGCTTCATCTACTATCGCTTTTAAAAATGTTGCATTAATTTTTGAACCTGCTACTAAAGAAGCGACTTTATCTTCCTCTTGGGCTTTCCACTCGATAAATTCCTCGATATCTGGGTGATCTATATTAACAATCACCATTTTTGCTGCACGCCTTGTTGTACCACCGGATTTAATAGCTCCGGCTGCTCTATCAAAAATTTTCAAGAAACTTAATAATCCTGAAGAATTTCCCCCACCAGACAATTTTTCATTTTTTCCACGTAAAGCAGAAAAATTTGAACCAGTTCCAGAACCATATTTAAAAATACGTGCTTCTCTGGTTACTAAGTCGAAAATTCCGCCTTCATTCACTAAATCATCGCTTACAGACTGAATAAAACATGCATGGGCCTGTGCTCGAGAATATGCATCAGGTGATTGCTGCATTTTACCTGATTTTGGATCTACATAATGATGTCCCTGAGCACTACCAGTAATATTATAAGCATAGTGCAAACCAGTATTAAACCATTGTGGAGAATTTGGAGCTGCCATTTGTTTTAATAGCATATATGATATTTCATCATAAAACACAGTAGCGTCTTCTGCCGTATCAAAATATCCATATTTTTCACCCCAATGGCGCCAACTGCCAGCAAGACGATT
>JALRHN010000016.1:4447-20660 GCA_023259575.1 Candidatus Kapaibacterium sp.
GGACCCAAAACCTGTTTGCCGTGCTCATCTAGTACAGGGCTTCCATCCTTTTGTACTTGAGGCACGCCAGCTTTTCTAAAATATTTTTGGGCTAATATATCTGTAGCTACTTGAGACCATTGAGAAGGAACTTCTATATTATCCATCTGAAACACAACTGAACCATCAGTATTTCTTAATACTGATGATCTCATCGTATAATCGAATTGATCAAAAGGACTAGTTCCTGCATGGGTAAAACGTCGCACTAATCTCATAAGAGTGCCTCTGCAAAAATTATTTTTTATAATATGCTGCTATTCGAATTGGGGAAATTCGAAGCGCAAAATACATAAAAAACAGACTCCTCAAAAAAGGAATCTTTTGTATTAAAAGAAATTATTATTCACGTTAATAAGGTATTGCCGGCAATCGTTTTTCTATGGCAGAATTTACGATAGAGTAAGAAAGCTTATGAGCAAAAAACCTAATCATATCAATAAAAATTGATATGATAAATAACAAAATAAAGAGTGGGATCTTATTTCTGTTTAGTCAAAAAATCTTGTATGCTGCATTGCCTTAATTCAAAATTAGAACTTTGATATTAACAAAAAAATCTTGTGGAAAACTTTTATTTCAATCAAATTTCTGATAAAAAAAGTAGTCTGTCAAAAACGTTGCTATGACTAATTTTTCTATTTTTTACTCAAAAATCACTACTCATAAATTTTAATTATATATCTTTTTTTTCAACATTGATATCTGATTTTGGCATGTCTTATTGAGTAATTTTTTGAATAGAATAAGATACTGTTTTTCTCTATTTTGAATATATGATGAGTTATTGATGAACGATATTGATTCATCATACGTCAAACTCACGCATTACGTATTATGTAATTTCCTTAATTCAGTATTCAACTCCGAAACGCACATGAATAGAACTCATATATCGAGCTTGACATTTATTATGTTGTGCTTTCTAGTGTCTCTGCAAATTTCACCATATATAGCAGCACAACAATTTGGAAAGAATAAAGTTCAATATCAATCTTTTGAATGGAAGATTATTAAAACAAAACATTTTGATGTCTATTTTGCAGAAGATGGAGAATATCTAGCTCGTTATGCAGGAATCATCGCTGAAAAATCACTTACTTCAATTGAAAAAAGACTTTCTTATTCTATTACAAAACGTATTGCTTTAATAATCTATAATTCGCACAATGAGTTTCAGCAAACGAATGTTGTAGATCAATTTATGCAAGAAGGTATTGGTGGTGTAACAGAGTTATTCAAGAATCGAGTTACTTTGCCATTCGAGGGTGTTTACCATCAATTTAATCATGTTATTCATCATGAATTGGTGCATGCAGTATTAAATGATATGTTTTATGGTGGTTCCGTACAAAGTATGGTTTCAAATAATATCAGGACAGAAATACCTTTATGGATGAATGAAGGATTAGCAGAATATGAAGGGAATGGTGGCTATGATACCCAAACTGATATGTTTATGCGTGATATGGCTTTAAGTGAATATTTAAAGGATATTTCTTCATTAAATGGATATTTAGCATATCGGGGCGGACAAGCATTTTATTGGTATATAGCTGAAAAGTATGGTGAAAGGAAAATAGGAGAGTTAATAAATAGGTTAAGAATAAGTTCAGATCTTTCTCTTGCTTTTAAGGGTACTTTTGGAAAAAATCTCGAGGATTTTTCTGAAGAATGGATTAGAGAGATGAAAAAAAAGTATTTACCAGATTTAGATAAGTTTCAGGGATTGGATGAATTTGCGAAAAGAATAACGAATCATGAAAAAGATCATAGTTTTTACAATTCATCTCCTGCAATTTCTCCAGATGGAGACAAGCTAGCATTTATATCCAATCGAGATGATTTTTTTGGCGTATTTCTGATGGACCTTCGTTCACCCAATAAGGAGACAGTAGAGCTTATTAGTAGTGGACGTTCTATAGATTTTGAAGAACTTAATATTCTTACTCCCGGAATTTCTTGGTCGCCAGATGGAAAGAAATTAGTTGTGTCTGCAAAATCAGGTGGAGAAGATGCTTTGTATATTGTTGATGTACAGTCTGGAGATTATCAAAAGAAATTATTTGGGATAAGGTCTTTGTCTTCAGCTATGTGGTCACCAGATGGCTCTAAAATTGCATTCGTAGCATCTGTTGGAGAACAACCAGATTTGTGGCTATATGATGTTAAAACAGGAGAAATAATCCGGGCTACAGATGATATCTTTACAGATATATTCCCTACTTGGTCGCCAGATAGTAAAACACTTTATTTCATATCAGATAGGGCAGACAATACCAATGGTGATTTTAAAGCAAGTGATTTTGCTATGTGGCGTCATAATCCTAAACAAAGTGATATTTACTCTTTAGATATTGAAACAAAAAATATAGTACAATTAAGTTTTGATCCTTATTCAAAAAAAACATCTTTAGCTGCTTCGAATGATGGAAAAAATCTTCTATATATTTCAGATCAAAATGGTATAGGGAATCTATACTCAATGGATTTGAATACTTTAACATCTTCAGCCAAAACAAATTCTATCAGTGGGATGACTCAAATTTCTTTATCTAAAGATGCATCTACATTGTTTTTCACTTCACAAATTAAAGGCGGCTATGATCTTTTCGAATTAAGATTTCCTTTAGAAAGAACATCATTTGATTCATTGCCACTAACGAAATTTAAAATTTCAGAAAAAGACAATCTTAATCCATTATCGTCTAATAAAATCATCAGCCTAAAGGATTCTAATAAAGCTCAGAAACTTATTGGATTTGGAAATGCTGTAGAAATAGAATTTTCTAGACAACAAGTCATTCATCCTAATAAAGAAATCTCACAAGTACAAAAAGAACCAACTGAATCTTCTTTTGCTTTGTATGATAATGCAAATATCGAAGATATAATTGCAGATACGGCCTTAACTCCAGTTCAAGATTATAAGATTAGTTTTTCTAATGATATTATTCTGAGCAATGCAAGTTTTAATACCTTTTGGGGTTATCAAGGTGTAACACAAATGTTGTTTAGTGATATGCTTGGTGATCATCAAATTTATTTTCAAGCTAATTTATTTCTTGATTTAAGAAATAGCAATTTTTTACTAGCATATACTTATTTGCCAGATATCATAGATTGGCAAGTTTCTGCTCAACATAATGTTGGTTTTGGATATAGTTATAGGGCTAATTCATCATATGTATATCTATATCGTTTTAGAAATTTTGGATTAACTGCTTCTGGATCCTACCCTTTATCACGCTTTAGAAGAATAGAACTTGGTACTAATTGGCTTAATCTAAGTAAAGAGAATATAGAAGATCCTACAGAACCTTCAATTACTAAAAATTACTTGGTTACAGAATCAAAAATGGTTTTTGATAATACAGCACCAGGATGGTATGGTCCTTCTCAGGGTACTCGTTATTCTATTGGCATTAAGGCTACTCCAAAACTGAGTGAAAACACATCAGGTTTTGCATCTTTGAATGGTGATTTTAGACAATATTTTACTGTTTCTCAGGACTTATTATGGTTTGCAATTAGGGGCACAGGTGGTTTAGCATTCAGTACAAATCCAGATCAGCGTTTTTATTTTGTTGGCGGTACAGATAACTGGATTAATCGATCATTTGCAAATAATACTTTGCCTTTTCAAGAACCAGAAGATTTTGCTTTTATGAATTATGCTTTGCCATTAAGAGGATGGAATGTGAATGAAAGAAATGGTTCATCATTCTTTTTAATGAATGCAGAACTTAGATTTCCATTATTTAGAGCATTATTGGCCGGCCCTGTTCCTGTTATGATTCAAGCATTTCAAGGAGCATTATTTATGGATATAGGAACAGCATTTACCAAGGATTTCTCTTCAAAACTTGCAATGCCTGGTGATACCTATAAATATTTCTACCCTCAATCTGGTGATCTTTTAATGAGCACTGGAATTGGTATTAGATCATTTCTTATTGGTCTCCCCATTCGTGTGGATATAGCATGGAGAAATCAATATATTGGTTGGTCCGAACCGCAATGGATGTTTTCTATCGGTGGTGATTTCTAAAAATTTTTTTCTAATAAAATGGAATCCTGAATAGCAGATTTCTCTATATCATTTGCAAGTGCAGGTTGTTTTTTTGCATTCATAAATGTATACATAGGATGAAATTGTATTATTTTTCCTTTATAGAAATAACACTTTAAAAAATAGGCTTGCCTTACCCCTTTTTTATATGTTTGATCGAATAAAAAGTTACCTGTCCCATAAAAGATATTTTTGCCTTTATATATCCCAATTTCCTGAACAATATGTGCTTGTGATCCAATAACAACATCTGCACCATAATCTATTAGCTTTTTGCATATCGTCTTTTGAGAAGCATGAGGAGCATAAGAATCTACTTCGCTAAACTGTACACATGCTATTATATAATTGACATGTGCCTTGTTTTTTAAAGAATCTATAACATTTCTGGCTTTTTCATCTGAATATCGGTTGGCGCCTGGTCTTATTCCAGCACATTCACCTAAGGGACATCGCTCATTAAATCCTATCCAAGCAATCTGTGATGAATCTTTTAGTTTTAGAATTAATGGCTTTGCTGCTTCTTGAACTGTACTTCCTCCTCCAAAGTAAGCAATATTATTAGCTTTATACCATTGCAATGTTTTATAATATGCTGGTATTCCTGCATCTAGATTATGGTTACCAGTTAATTCTACGATAGATGCTCTTAACTGTTTTAGTATTTCTAGATGTTTTGATTTAGTTGCAAATGATAATTTCATTCCATTATATGAACATGAATCATCTATAGAGACTTCATTACTAATATGTACTAATTCGGGTTTTATAAAATATGGTTTGATATAACTTAAGTATGTATCAATGCCATGTTTTTCCAAATAAGCACCAGTACCACGAGTAATAGCAGTCACACCTGTATGTACATAAGAAGTAATCTGTTTATTTGGATTACATGTCTGCCCGTTTTTTTTAATCCACAAAGGATATCGATTGTATTGTTCAAAAAAATTAATTGAATCTACCGAAACAGATAAAAATCTAGAATCTACAGAATCGATGGTGGTAATGATAAAATGTTGCTCTTTTGTTGAGATATGAGAAAGAGAAGAGGGTGCTTTTAATTCGATATGAAATATTGATTGAAGTTCTTCTTTGATATCCGACGTATAGAGTAGTTTTCCGGTTTTCAGCAGTAATGATATATCTTTATAAGCGATTGACTCTTGCCTATTTAGGTAAGATTTTAGAATAATCAATGGGATGCTATCTGAAACAGATGCGCTACTAGATATCTGAAATTGTTGATTGGTATGTTGTTTACATGATACCAACAACAAAAAAAGCGCTATACTTGATATACATAATACTATATGATTTTTCATTATTCTTTCCTTTTCTTAACCCTAAAATATCAAGCGAAAGATTTATTGTCTAAAAATATCAATCTTAAGAATGTACCATTTTATTAAATCTGTGATAGATAATATTCTGCTTCTAAAACATCTCCCAAACTACCCATAAATACTTGTGATCTTTGATGTATATGAGTTGGAATAATATCCAAGATACGATTATAACCATCTGTTGCTCTACCACCAGCTTGTTCGATTATCATTGCCAAAGGATTTAATTCATAGAGCAACCGTAATTTTCCATTTGGATTATGGGTATCGGCTGGATACATAAAAATGCCACCATAAATTAATGTTCGATGTATATCCGCTACAGCTGTGCCAATATATCTTAATGAATATGGTCTTGAAGTTTCAGCATTATTTTCTTTTAAATAATCAATATATCTTTTTAAACCAGAAGACCATCTAGAATAATTACCTTCATTAACACTATAAATTTTGCCTTTGTGAGGCATCCTCACTTTTTCATGTGTTAATAAAAAATCTCCAATTGTTTGGTCATAAGTAAAAACATCTACGCCATGTCCAGAAGTGTAAACCAATGTGGTAGCACTACCATAACAAGCATAGCCAGCAGCTACTTGCTTAAAACCTGGCTGCAAAACATCTTCTTCCGAACCATCCTCTATCGAACTTGGGTCTAAACGTCTATATATTGAAAATATAGTACCAATTGTAGTATTAACATCGATATTTGAAGAACCATCTAATGGATCAAATAATAAAACATATTTTCCTTTAGGATATTCTTTAGGTATGTGAATAATCCCTTCAGATTCTTCAGAAGCCATAACGCAAAGATGTCCACCATGATCCATAGCCCTAAAAATAACTTCATTAGCGAATTCATCTAATTTCTTCACAGTTTCACCGTGAACATTTGTAGAATCCGTAATCCCCAAAATATCATTAAGCCCTGCCCTACGAACATCTCTAGCAATTATTCGCAATGCTAGAGTTAAATCCCTCAGTAATCTGGAATATTCTCCAGTTGCAGTAGGATGATATTGCTGCTCTTCGGCAATATGCCTCTCTATAGTAACTAATCTAGAAACCCTTAAAAATGACATAATAATTATAACAATAAAGAAATACTTTTTGATGGCATCGTGAAATGATATTTTGCACATAACCCATCAGGAATTAATGTTAAATTACCATTACACTTGGTATTTTGCAATTAACTTTCATTCATTAAATCATATTCCTTTGACAACATGTCACAAATTCATTCTAGAAATTCAGACATAGTAAGCACTGATAAATCCATAGAAGACGATATTGATATTTCTCTTCGTCCTTCTTCTTTTGATGATTTTACTGGACAGAAAAAAATTGTCGATAATTTAAAGGTTTTTATAGCTGCCGCTAGAAAAAGACATGAAGCATTGGATCACGTTTTGCTTACAGGGCCTCCTGGTTTAGGTAAAACTACTTTAAGCTATATCATTTCTCACGAAATGGGTACTGCTATAAAATCTACGTCGGGTCCAGTTTTAGAAAAACCTGGTGATTTAGCAGGTTTGCTTACAAATCTAAATGAAGGCGACATCTTATTTATTGATGAAATTCATAGGCTATCTCCTATAGTGGAAGAATATCTTTATTCTGCTATGGAGGATTATCAATTGGATATTATGATTGATTCTGGCCCTTCTGCACGATCTATTCAGATAGCTTTACCAAGATTCACTTTGGTTGGAGCAACAACTCGAGCTGGATTATTAACCGCTCCATTAAGGTCTAGATTTGGTGTTGTAAGTAGATTAGATTATTATTCACATAAAGACTTATTTTCTGTTGTATTAAGATCTGCACAATTATTACAAGTTCCAATTGATGATGATGGAGCATTTGAAATAGCTCGTAGGTCAAGAGGAACCCCTAGAATTGCTAATCGTTTATTAAGACGCACTAGAGATTTTGCAGAGATAAAAGGAAAAGGCATCATTACTAAAGAGATTGCTCAAATAGCTCTATCTGCTTTAGAAGTTGACGAATTTGGTTTAGATGAAATGGATAAAAGAATCCTTATTTCTATTATGGATAAATTTGGAGGTGGGCCTGTGGGGCTTTCTACTTTGGCAGTAGCTGTTGGAGAAGAATCTGGAACTTTAGAAGAAGTATATGAGCCGTTTTTAATCCAACAGGGGTTCATGCATAGAACCCCTCGTGGACGGGAAGCTACAGATATTTGTTATCAACATTTTGGCATTCAAAGAGGTCAAAAAACAGATTCTCTATTTTAATGCATTTTCTATATCTGTTTTCATTTCAGCGCTCATTGGGTCTATATTAGATTTATAGCGCTTAATCAGTTTTCCATTTTTGTCTATAAGGAATTTCTCAAAATTCCATCCTATTTCTCCAGCAAGATTTGGATTTGCTTCGCCTGAAGTTAAAAATGCAAATAGTGGATGTTTATCACTACCTTTTACAGAAACTTTACCATACATATTAAATGTAACATTGTATGATGATGTACAAAATGTTTTAATTTCTTGATCAGTACCAGGTTCTTGTCCTCCAAAATTATTTGCAGGAAAACCTATAACCATAAATCCTCTATTCTTATACTCTTGATAGACTTTTTCAAGATTTGCATATTGAGATGTATATCCGCATTTTGAAGCTACATTTACTATCAAGCATACTTTGCCTTTATATGTAGACATTTTTTGGGGGACTCCATCTATGGTATTTAAAGTATAACTATAAAAACCTGATGTGTTATCATTTGATACTATTTCATTACACTGTAATGTTGTCATACCTATTATTCCAATAAAACATATCAATAATAATTGATCTAAAAATGATTTCATCTTATATCCTTAAAAACTTTTAAAACTAGAATTTTTGCTAATTGGTTCCACAAAAAAAAACCGTCTAAAAGACGGCTTACTTATTTTTTCGAATCTGGAAATTGAGTTATAAAAACTTTAAGTAAAGATTCTACTTCTTTAGCTTTTACATTCGAATGTGATTCATTATTATTTCCCAAAATTGATAATAAGCCAGAAGATTCATTTGCTCCTGAACCATACGATTCTTGTATATCTTCATTTGGTGATAACATTAATGTTACAGCATACACTATCAAGAGAATAAATTCTAATCCTAAAGCAAAAAGAATAATAGATGGTTCGCTTGATGGAATAAATTTTAGACCTCTTATACCAATAATAATAATCAATGCAGCTGCACCTATATATACCAATCCCAATATTGTATTGCCATATTGTATGGTAAAATAAGAACGCATATAAAATCTGATAGCACTTTGTGTTCGAAGAAATGATTCAAGCATATTTTTAGATTCTTGCCAAGACAATGCATCTTGCAAATTAGTTGCTTGCCCTACTGTTATTTGATATTCATTTGCTAAATCATGAATATCTCTAATATCTGCATCTAAAATTCTATTACGAATCTCTTCAATTTCTGCATCTGTGTGCTCACCATATAAACTTAATGCAATATTATCTAATGCATTCATTATTTCCCTACTAATCTTTTGTCTTATTAAACCAATTGATTTAGGTAAAAATGCCACGATATATGCTGCTAAAGCAATACCTATAAAAAGTACTAATGGAAATAAAGCCAAGGTTGGATTAAATAAATATCTAGCTACTAACTTTTTTCCCTGAATAATATCTGCTGATGATCTTTCAATAATTCCCCATTGAGTTAACATATTTGTTGTAATAAATTCTTTGGGGGCACCCTCTGCAATCCTATATTCTAAAATCGATCCATCATAATTAACATCAGCATGCATAAATGAAACAAAAAAACTCTCCATCAAAGGAATTCCGATGAAGAGATGCACACTTGAAATAAATGTCAAACATAATACAGCAAATAATACATATTGAACTACAGTATTCTTACTCAGTTCAAAATACTGCGATCTAGAATTATGTATATGTTGCTGATCTTGACTCATATTCAAAATGTATTCTGAAACATGTTTATTATAGCGTAAAACAGAAACCTAATACCTATACATACTAAGAACAAAATAAAAAAAAAGGACATGATTCACTCATGTCCTTAACTTTTTTTTGTGCATTCTTAACGAACGTCTTGACTAACAAATGGCATGATTGCTAAATGACGAGCATATTTGATTGCCAATGCTACTTGACGTTGCTGAATTGCAGATACACCTGTAATACGACGTGGTAATATCTTGCCTTGATCATTAATAAAACGTTGTAAAGCTTTTGGCTCTAAATAATCAATCACACGGCTTTGGCCCATTGGATTGGTTTTCTTTTTAGAAACATTACGCTTATTACGATTATTTGTTAAAAATGGGTTATTAACCGCATTTAATGGTTGTTGTCTCATAATTATTCTTCCTTCCCTACTGCTGATGTTTTGAAAGCTTTAGTTTTTTCAAAACGCTTATTAAAGCGTTCTACACGGCCGGCTGTATCAACTAACATTTGTTTGCCGGTAAAAAATGGATGACTCTTGGAATCAATCTCAAGAACCATGCGATCACTTTTATAACAGGAGCGTGTATGATAGATTGTTCCATCTGTCATTACAATTTCTACCTGATGATAATAAGGATGAAGATTTTTTTTCATAATTACTTCTTATCTGGATATATCAATTTTATCAATTTCTGAAAGATCATTTATCTTAACAAAACGCTCTAGATACTTTAAATTACCTTTTTCTGAGTGATAAGGTTTAATAACTTTAACATTAAGGCGGGTATCTACCACCTTTTTGCTCATCTTATCACCGAATGTTTGCTTCTTAGCCATAGTAGCTCATTAAACGTTTAATTCTAAATACAAGGATTGCAAAAGTAAGAGTATTTCTACTATTTACAAAACATTTTGTGAATAAATTTTTAAAACATGATGGTTCTTGTCAAATTTATATTGTTCCCGTGCTGCCAAATCCACCTGCTCCTCTTTTGGTTTCAGTTAATTCATCTACAGGAGTCCACTCTACAATTGCATATTCTGCAATTACGATTTGTGCGATTCTTTCTTGAGATTGAACTATATAATCTTGTTTACCGAAATTAGCTAGTATCACTTTAATTTCTCCGCGATAATCACTGTCTATTGTACCGGGAGCATTCAAAGCAAAAATACCAGATTTAGCTGCTAAGCCACTTCTTGACCTAACTTGGCATTCATATCCACTTGGTAAAGCTATAGCAATTCCAGTTGGTACCATAACAATACCACCGGCTGGAATGATAAGTGGTTCTTCTATTGCTGCATATAAATCCATACCTGCAGAACCAGTGGTGGCATAAGAAGGTAAGTTTCCTTCATATGAGCCACATCGTTTTATTTGGACATTCATAGTTTTCCTTTATTTAATAAATGATGACCAAGCATATTCAGATGGAATTTTTCTGTCTAATTCAGCAAGTTCAATAAGATATTTAGCAGTATGCTCTACAACCCATAAAAAATTATCTTCTTGAACTGATTGTCTATCAGCATCTGGTGCAGGGTTCATATAATCGATTGCATATGGTTTTCCATCTTTTATAGCAAACTCTATTGTATTCATTTCATAGCTTAAAGCTTTGCATAATGTGATACAATACTCTGTTATTGTTTCCTCCATTTTTTTTGATGGAGAAAAACCTGCCTGATATCGTAAATGAGCAGGATTTCTTGGTTCATATGGCATGATATGAACATATTTCATTCCAATACAATAACAACGATAATATTCTGTAAAATCTATGCTTTCTTGTAAAGTCATTACAATATCTTGCGTTTGATTATATACATCAAAAAATTCATGTTCAGATTCTATCTTATAGACATGTTTCCATCCGCCACCATCAAATGGTTTTAGAAAAGAAGGAAATCCTACATATGAAAATATATTTGACCATTGCAATGGATATATAAGATTGGTCATTGATTCAGAAGTTGTCTCAGGGGGATGTTCTTTGCTAGGTAATAAGACAGTTTTAGGGACAGGAACTCCCAACTTTGATGCTAAGCTATAATTAAAAAATTTATCATCTGCACTGCTCCAAAAAGGATTATTGACAATTCTTGTTCCACCCAAGCTGGCTAATTTAAGCATAGACCGATAAAATGGAATATCCTGCGATATCCTGTCTAAAATAACATCATAATCTAATAATTGCCCCTCCATAACTGCACCTATCAATACAGGTTCAACTATAATATTAGGCTGCTCAGTCTGTATTTTTTGTATTAATGCTAATGGGAATGTTCTTTCCATCCCATACAAAATCCCTATCTTTTTTTTTGATTGCTTCATATTTATTACAAATTGTGCATAAAAAAAGCCCCATCACTAAAAAGCAAGGGGCTTAATTTTAATTACATGGATTTAAGCAGCTGGATAAACAGATACTTTCAAACGTGTAGAATCTTTATGCTCAAATTTTACAATGCCGTCAACAAGTGAAAATAAAGTATAATCTTTACCAATACCTACATTATTACCTGCATGGTATCTAGTTCCACATTGACGAACAAGAATATTTCCAGCTTTAACAACTTGGCCACCAAAACGCTTAATGCCACGTCGCTTGGAATTTGAGTCACGGCCGTTCTTGGTAGACCCGGCGCCTTTTTTATGTGCCATTATATAACTCCTTAATTAACCGAGTTTAATATCATTAATTTGAATCTGTGAATATTGCTGACGATGACCATTTAGCTTACGATAACCTTTACGACGTTTTTTCTTGAATACAAGAACTTTATCGCCTTTACCATGAGCCAATACTGTTGCAGTAACACTGCCACTAATATATGGACTACCAACAGTAATATTGGATTCTTCTCCACCAAGGAGAATATTAGAAAACTCTATTTTAGAACCTACTTCAGCATCCAATAATGGAACTGTTAAGGTGTCGGATGCACGTACAGTAAACTGCTGTGCTGAAATTTCAACTACTGCGAACATGATGTTTTCAGTTGATCTTAATAATGAATGTGATTCTCATTTTTGAGAACTGCAAAACTACATGATTTGAATTGTTTTTACAAGAAAAAGTTTTTTTGTATGATTTTAGGGTATATCCTTTATAATCGAAAATATCCCAATTGCTATACAATCAGCCTGAATTGATGTCTTCGTTTTTTGTTCATCTTCTAATAATTCATAAAGAATATGTGCATCTCCGCCAAGTAAGACAAATGAATATTCTGGGTATTGGCTACTATATTCTTTAATTGCACCTTTGATTGCAGTATTTATTCCTGCATGAATAGCATCGATGGAATTATTTCCAATGGAATACTGTAGAGAATGCGGTTGCAATTGTGGCAATTGAGCTGTAGCATTATGTAAAGAAGCATGCATTGTAGAGAAGCCTGGCATAATAGCGCCACCTAGGCAAACACCATTAATATCAAGAACATTTACAGTAATAGCAGTACCACAGTCTATTGTAATAAAGGGTGCAGATGTTAATTGAAGGGCACCAATAATACCAAGAACTCTATCATTCCCAATACCTTTTATTTGAGAAAAATCAGGGTATGAAGCATTATATGCAATATCTCCTGCATTAATCCATGATATATCAGTTAGTTTGGAACACTTTTGTATAAGTTTCGACTCAGCTATAGCATTCACAGAAGAATAACCAATTACAGCTGATTTCTGATGCATTATACTTTGTATGCATTCGAAAGCTTCATCTACCCAATTTGTTGTATCATAGGCAATTGCTTTAATCAGCAATGGACCTTCGGCGAATATTTTCAGCCTAGAGTTTCCAAAATCTAAAGCAATAAAAATGGTTTGTATTAACAATGCTACAGTTCCAAAGCATTAAGGAATAATTGGTGGTGGTGGTTGCATGATATTACCACAATTCTTGCAAGTTCTATGTTCTATTGAAGAATAAAATCTATCAAATACAGGAGGTAATTGCTTTACAATATCTTTAACGGGCAAAAATTCCTCATATAATTTAGAAGAGCATGATTCGCAGAACCACATAAAACCATCAAGTTCATGATCATGTCTTTTTCTCTCCATCACCAATCCAACAGTATGTGCTGCTCTTTGAGGTGAATGTGGTGTTCTAGGAGGCAATAAAAAGATATCACCTTCATTAATGTGAATATCTCTTTGTTTACCATCTTCAATAATCTTAACGGTAATATTTCCTTCCAATTGATAAAAGAATTCTTCGCCTTCATTAAAGTGATAATCCTTCCTAGAATTTGGTCCACCAACAACCATAACGATAAATTCTGTGTCTTGATAAACAGTGATATTACCTACTGGAGGCTTGAGAAGATGGCGATGTTCATCAATCCATTTTTTAAAATTAAATGCGCCTTGTATAGCCATGATATTACCTGATGTATAATAGTAATGAGTTATGCTAAACTACTAAATAGAATATTTAAAATATCAACCTTCATAACGATCTATGGTAGTAATTCCTTTTACCTTTCTTACTTTATCGAAAAGCCGATGAAGATGATCCGTATTTTTTACAAAAACTGTAACAATTCCTTTAAACTCAGAACCTACAGCATGAATATTCACACTTCTAATATTCGTATTATTAAAACCAACAATTGCATTTGTAACTTCATGTAAAAGTCCTGGCCTATCATCACCTTCAAGTTTTATAGCTGTAATAAATTCACCTTGCTGTACAGATGCCCACTGAAGTTGGACAATTCTACCTTGAATTTTATCTTGTAAGTCTATTAGATTCTTACAAGTTTTTCTATGTACTTTAATAGCAGACCCAGTTGCAACAATTCCGATTATATGATCACCGGGGACAGGATTACAGCATTTTGCATAATCATATGCAATAGAAGATGAGGCACCTTTGCTACCGATAACAAAGATTCCATTAGAACTTTCTCTAACTGTTTTAAGGATTGTTTCTTGTTTAGGTACCGAAGATACATGGTCTGGATCTTTTGCTCCTGGCTTTATTTTTTCTTTAATAAGAGCAATATTTAAGTCTACATTTGCTTCATTATTACCAAGTTTATAATAGAAATCGCCTTTATTTTCAAACTTTAATGTTTGTAAAATCTTTTCTAGCACATCATCATCAATATGCAGATTATGTTTTTTTATTTTTCTATCCCACAGTTCTTTCCCTTCTGTGGTAAGTTTTCTTTTTTCTTCATTTAGGTGTTTTCTTATGCCTTGTTTAGCTTTATGAGTAACAATAAATCGTTCCCAGTCTCTATTTGGATTTTGATTTTTTGAAGTAATAATTTCTACTTGTTCACCATTTTGAAGTTTATAATCAAGCGATACTATACGTCCATTTACTTTAGCACCAATACAATGTAAACCTATTGCTGAATGTATCTCAAATGCAAAGTCTACCGGAGTGGAATTAATTGGTAAGACTCGCAATTCACCTTGAGGAGTAAACACTTGAATTTCTTGCTGATATAGATTGAGTTTAAAGCTTTCTAATAATTGTTGAACATCTTCATCCCCAACATTTCCACTAGTAAAAATTTCTTTCATCCAATTTGCCCATTCTTCTAAATCTTTACCTCCAAAAGAAAAATTCTTCCCTAATGATTGTTGTTTATAGTTAAAGTGGGCAGCAACCCCTTTTTCAGCAATTTCATGCATAGATTTAGTTCTTATTTGAACTTCTACTCTTTTGCCATCTCCAGCAATAACTGTTGTATGTAATGATTGATAATTATTTTTTTTGGGAACAGATATATAATCTTTAAATCGTTCTGGAACAGGCATATAGATTTCAGAAACCAATCCATAGACAAAAAAGCATTCATTTTTATCATCAGTATTTAAAATGATACGAATTGCAAAAAGGTCATATAATTCATCTAAATCTCTTTCACGAACACGCATTTTATTATAAATCGAATAAATATGCTTTGGTCTACCAGAGATATCAAATTTTATATTGTTTTCTTTTAATCGTGTAGCAATTGGATCAATAAATTTCGCAATGAAATCCTCGCGTTCTTGTCTAGTACTTTTTAAACCTGTTTTTACAGCATCATATTGCTCTCTATGTAAATATTTAAAGGCAAGATCTTCTAATTCCCACTTTATTGTTCCTAAACCAAATCTATGAGCAAATGGAGCATAAATTTCAAGAGTTTCCAAAGCAATTCTCTTCTTTCTGTCTTCAGATAAATGCTCTAGAGTCCTCATATTATGGAGTCTATCGGCAAACTTGATTAATATTACTCTAATATCATCAATCAAAGAAAGTAAGAGTTTTCTATAACTTTCAGCGCGTGTTATTTCTTTGGATTTTGATATGTCTTTTATTTTGGTAACACCATCTACAATTTCAGCAATTTTATTACCGAATTGCTTTCGAATATCTTCTAAAGACACGCTAGGTTCGTGGTCTTCGACGGTATCATGTAATAGAGCAGCTGCAACAGAAATATCATCTAATGGAATTTCTCTAACTACGATAAGAGCAACTGCCAATAAATGGGTATAATATGGCTTTCCATCTGCTCTCACATCATTTTTATGTACGTCTACACAAAAACGAAAAGCTCTTTCTATAAGATCTTCATCTAATTTAGGTAAACTTAATCTGCATGCCTCTAACAGTATCCTAAGGTCTTCCTCGGGATTAGTACCCATCGAATCTTCTGCTATATCGGCAAGCATTTTCATTTATAGTTATTCTGTTTATTATGATTACAGCACAATGTACAAAATCCACAGAAATTTAACATGGATCAATCTTCAAAATGCTCTGAATCCA
>JALRHN010000170.1 GCA_023259575.1 Candidatus Kapaibacterium sp.
ACCAGCATCATGGGGACAAAGATTTCCCGATTTAGTTGAGTTTTCTTTTGATGGTTTAGGCGGCACGCATAGACGAGGACATAATGTTTATGGAATGCAAATGGCAAGGGCTACTTTTGAAGGAACTAAGTCCCTGATGAATGGTGAAAGACCATTTATATTAACAAGAGCTGGATATTCTGGTGTTCAAAGATATTCTGCAGTGTGGACAGGTGATAATGTTTCTAGTGATGATCATATGATGCTTGGTGTTAGATTATTAAGTAGCATGGGATTAACTGGAATTCCATTTGTAGGAATGGATATAGGTGGTTTTAGCGGAAATCCATCAAAAGAACTATTTGCAAGGTGGATATCTATAGCATCATTTTCTCCATTGTGTAGAGCACATGTTTGTGTAGATAATAAAGATCAAGAACCATGGTCATTTGGCGAAAAAGTAGAAGATATTTCCAGAAATTATCTTAATCTACGGTATACCTTACTTCCCTATTTATATACTTCTTTCTATGAAGCTCATACTACAGGAATGCCAATTTGGCGAAGTTTATCAATTCAGTATCCATTTGATAATAGAGTATACGATGGACGTTATCAGCATCAATTTACCATTGGGCAAGGCTTAATGATTGCAGCTGTGAATTCGCAACAAGAATTTACAAAAGTCTTTTTACCAGATAATGAGAATATATGGTATGATTTCTATAATGATAAAAAGCTAGTTGGAGATCAAGAAATCCTTGTTGAAGCCCCTTTAGACAGATTACCTGTATTTGTAAAAGGTGGATCTATTATTCCAATGCAATCATTGATTCAGCATACTGAACAAAAACCATCGGATACATTATTTGTTCATGTTTGGCAAACAAATAAAGGAAATTTTAGTCAAATCTATTATGAAGATGATGGTAAAACATATGCTTATGAACAAGGTTTATTCTACAAGCGAATGATTATGTATAATGCTGATAAAAAATCGATACATTTTCATAAAGTCCAGGGTGGATCTACATCAAAGTTCTCCCATATAAAAGTACTTATTCATGGAATGAATACTCCTTCTCTTCAAAGTAAAGTAAATGGGAAATCACTACCTATAATTTCTGAACAGACATCTTTTATGAAAGCACTCAGTAATTTTGATCCATTGGGTGGGAATTCTGCTTCTCAAACTATTTCTGTTCAATCAATTCTGTGTAAAAATGACAATCAAGATATTGTTATTACATGGTGAACAATAATCATTATAAAAGTATATGATTCAACAATTAACATAATATTAAATGTGTATAAAATTTTCTTGTTACAGGATCATTTTTTAGTAAATTTGCCAACTGATTTTTGAGACTAAAAGCAGTTTTCTTCCCTCCTTTTGTCTATCTAAAAATATGTCATGAGTAAGTATTTAAGATAGATTTTGCTTTACATATCCATAATAGCTGATGGATTTTGTTAACTATACACATAATAATCTAAAGATTTACCTCTGTTTCTAAAGTGGAGTTTATATGTATGCAGGAATAGATATTGGTGGTACAAGCATCAAATATGGTGTCACCAATAAGGATGGATCTATATTATTTCAAGATTCTATTCCTACAGAGCCTGAGAAAGGCCCTGAATATATGATTTCTCGCTTACAAAAGCTGATCAATGATATTTCTGAAGCATTCCCTGATTTACTTTCTTTTGGCATAGGTTTTCCATCTGTTGTTAATCCTACAGATGGATGCGTATATTATCCTCCAAATTTACCAGGTTGGGGTATTGTACCATTAGTACAATTATTACAATCATGTACAACTCGTCCAGTTGCTATAGATAATGATGCCAATGTAGCAGCATTAGCAGAAGCCACATTAGGTGCTGGTAAAAATGCCTCCCATTTTTTATATGTTACATTAGGAACCGGTATTGGTGGTGGTATTATACTTAATCATCAAATATTCACTGGTGAGCGAGGTGGTGCTGGCGAAATTGGACATATCATAATAAAAGCAGATGATAATAAAGGGGATGAAGCATCATATAGAACAGGAACCATGGAAGAATATATTGGAAGAATGGGCCTTATTCGAATGGCACACAAGCATGCACAAGCATATCCAAACTCACTGATACACAGATATGAAAACATTGATGTTGAGGATATTTCATATTGTGCAGAACAAGGTGATAGTGCCGCCATAGCATGTATGACCGAGGCAGGTACATTATTAGGTTTAGGATTAGCATCTATTTTGGCAATTTTGGATATGCGAATTGTAGTAATTGGGGGTGGAATTTCAAAATCTTGTCCATTATTTTTAGATACAGCTCTCCACACATTAAAACAAAGATCATTACCAACTATTTCATCATTAGTAGAAATAAGGAAAGCCTTTTTTAGCAATAATGCTGGATTAGTTGGAGCAGCAATGTTAGGTAAATCAAGAATTGGAATATAAACTTTATAGATAGGATATAAACGTGGCACATTCGATACCTACAGACAACACTATGAGTTCATCTAATAGCTCTCATAATTATTCAGGTCCTTTAGCAATTATGGCATCTTTGATGTTTATGATTGGTTTTATAACATGCTTGAATGATATTCTACTTCCACATTTAAAGATAGTATTCGATTTAAACTATTCTCAAGCAGCATTAATTCAATTAGCATTCTTTTTCGGATATTTTTTTGCTGCAATTCCATCTGGTAAAATCATTTCTATTTTTGGCTACAAAAAAGGAACAATTTTAGGCTTAACTATTGCTGGTATCGGTGCATTGATGTTCTATCCAGCAGCATCATTCCCCTCTTATTCCTTCTTTTTATTGGCTCTTTTTACTATGGCAGCTGGTTTTGCATTATTGCAAGTTGCCATAAATCCATATGTAAGTGTTTTAGGTAAACCAGAAACTTCGTCAAGCAGATTAGTACTTGTTCAAGCATTTAATTCTGTAGGGACATTTCTTGCCCCTTATTTTGGCGGTATGCTCATTTTAGCTGGTGCTACATTAACTGCTTCAGAAATCAGCTCATTAAGTGCAGATAAAGCAGTTGCTTATAAATTAGGTCAAGCATCTTCAGTTCAAATGCCATATGTCGGTTTAGCAATTGCATTATTAGTGTTGGCAAGTATTCTGTATTTCCTGTATTTACCTTCAATTAACTCTGTAGAAGGAGAGCAAGAAAAATCAACTACATATTCTCAAGTATGGAAAGTGAGAAGACTTCGATTAGGTGTGATTGGCATTTTTGCATATGTAGGTGGTGAAGTTGCAATTGGAAGCTATTTGGTTAATTTTATTGGATTGCCCACAATCGCAGGATTACCTGAATCCCAAGCAGCTGGATTTATATCATACTATTGGGGCGGAGCAATGATAGGTAGATTTATTGGATCTGCACTATTAACAAAAGTAAATCCATCAAAATTGCTGGCAGTTCAATCTGCAATTGCTGTTTTATTAATAATAATGGCAATTACAGGTTCTGGAACATTTGCCATGTATTCAATATTGCTTGTAGGCTTAATGAATTCTATTATGTTCGCTACGATTTTCACCTTGGCCATAAAAGATTTAGGGCCATTAACTAATAAAGGTGGAAGTTTATTGAATATGGCAATCGTAGGTGGTGCAGTGGTTCCTTATATTCAAGGACAATTAGCTGATATCAAAGGACTTCAATTGGCTTTTATTATTCCGATTGCATGCTATCTATACATCGTTTATTACGGATTATTTGGAACCAAATCCGAATAATTTTTTTTTCAAGATTATTATTTGTTTCACAATATTGTGCGGAGAGATATGAATATACGCTACTCTCTTTTATTCCTCTTGGTACTTTTTACTTCTGGAAGTATTGCATTTGCTCAAACTTCAATTAATGGAAAAGTAATTGATTCCAAGACAAATGCACCATTAAAAGGTGCAACTGTAAGAATTGATGGTACAACAATTGGTTCTTTAACCAATAAAGATGGATCTTTTTCTCTAAAAGTAGGAAAAGGTGGTGATTATAAATTATCTGTAAATTTTGTTGGATATAAGAAACAATCTTTATCTGTAAAAGCAAAGGATAATGATAATACAGATATCACGGTCAATTTGGTACAAGACTATCTAAAATTAAATGAGACTGTAGTTGTGGGTTATGGAACAACTCAAAAGCGAGATGTTACAGGCTCCTATTCAACAGTAAAATCTGAAGAAATCGTTAATAGGCCTTCCCCAAGCTTCGAGAGTTTATTGCAAGGTCGCTCTCCTGGTGTACAAATTCTACAATCTAATGGTATGGCTGGAACTGCTGCAACAGTTAGAGTACGCGGCGTTGGGTCTATCTCTGCAAATACGCAGCCTTTGTAT
>JALRHN010000171.1 GCA_023259575.1 Candidatus Kapaibacterium sp.
GCTTTTTGTCTTCTTTGCACTAAACTTTTAGCAGATTCTATTCCAGATGCTGATGAATCAAGGCCAATACTATCAGAAAATACAGAACTCAAAGTATGAGAGAAAAGTCCATATCCACAATATAAATCCAGCAAACGAGCATCAGAAGGTATATCAGACAAAAGTTGTTGCATTCGCTTCACAACAATCCTAAGCATTGGAATATTAACTTGAGATAGAATAAAAGGACTTATCTGAAATTTTATTTCATCTATTTCTACTTTCAGCATTTCAAAACCAAATAGCTTTTTAAGCTTCATTTGTCCTAGTGCTAAATCTTTATGATCCAAAAAATAATCAGATCGATTGGGATCATGATACATCCAGGCAGATACAATATTAAAATCAGATTTCTGAAGCATATCTGCGATTAATTTCAATTTTCTAACAATCTCACCATTGATTTCAAAAACATTAAATATGATAGCTTTTTCACCAGTATCCCTAATAATGATAAAATTAAGTGCCTCGCTTAATTCTTTATATGGTTTGGTTACTAGTTTTTCTGCAATTGCCAAATAAATATCATAATGCATTTCTGGTTCAATTGACGATTGGGCAACTATAGCCATCCCACGTTTAGGAAATTCTAGATGTTTTTGTTCACCAAAACCAAGGACGATTGAATGTCCACTAAAAAATACTTTTCTACGAGAATGTGCACGATAATTTCTTGGTTGAGGAGCTGGTATCAAAGGCAATATTTCCCCGTCTAAGTGCTTATCTGTCCAATACTTACTAAATTCTTTTAACTTTACCATTTGTTCGGTAAAATATGGATAATGCGCTAATGGTTCAAGGCCTTCATGACTACCTTCTGTGGCATTTCTTTCGGGCAAACTCATTAATATACTGCGTGAAAATTTAGCTTCTTCACTATTAAATCTGACATTATCTATTGGTTTCTTTTGAAAAAACGGTTTAAAACCAGAATCTTGATTATTCTGTGCATCTGGATACCTATAGTCATCATCATCTCTTTTGATTTTGACTGGTTTTTTCTTTTTATCCTTTAAGGCTTGATAAAATGGGACAGTATCACTTGGCTTTCTTGGATTATTTCTTCCACCTAAGGTTCTTGGTTTTCTGCTTTTCATGTATAAGAAGTATTGTTAACGATGCACTCTTATGCAAACTTAAGTATTTAACACGCTAATCTGCGTTTTTGACACAAGAAGAACTTTTTGATCTTGTTTTATGTATTATTTCTGGTATTATTATCTATGCTCATATCTAAAAACATAGAGGAAAATCATATTTTGCACATAGATATTAATATCAAGCATCTCTTGTATTCCTCTCTTTCTAAAAAGTTATAAAGTTTGTATGGCTAAAAATAAAACAGTAGAAACCGAACTAGATGTTGATCAATTCATACATTCTCATGCTGATAATGATGAAAGGAAGCAAGATTGTTTGCTTTTAATTGAATTAATGAGTTCATACACAGGATCCAAGCCCAAAATGTGGGGTGCTTCCCTAATTGGATTTGGTTCTTATCACTATACATATGCCAGCGGACATACCGGCGATTGGTTTTTACTTGGTTTTTCACCACGAAAATCTGCTATATCTTTATATGTGTATTCTCAAACAGATCAAAATGCTGTTTTATTAGAACAACTAGGAAAACATACTGCAGGAAAAGGTTGTATTTATATCAAAAAAGTATCAGATATCAATATTGATATTTTAGAAAAAATCTGTCGCAATACAATTGCATTCCTAAAAGAAACATACTCTTAATTCATTATCAATGATTACATTTTTGAAAAGTCTTCTACTACTTTAATTATTTCTTTCTTATGAATCTTTTACTTATTTCATTATTTATTATTTCTTTCTTATTTGTAGATATTCCAGCTATGGCAGGTATTTCACCTAAAGCTCTACAAAAAATTAAAGCAGATATTGAAAAGCAAATTCCAGCACTGAAGGAAAGTCTTATAAAAGAAGGATTGAACAAAGATCATATAGATTTTTCTTTAGATACATTTAGAATTGAACATATTACTGATAAACGCCTAGAGCTTGATAATTCTCCTAATGCCGTAAAAGCTACATTAAATGATATGATTTTTGATTATGATAAATTGATGAATAAATATTTTAATAAGCTTTTAAAACTATTGAGTGAAGAAGATAAAATGAGTCTTACTACTGCTCAAAAAGCTTGGATTGCTTATAGAGATAGCGAAGAACAATTAATCAATACATTATCTAAGCAACAATATTCTGGTGGTGGGGCTGAACAATCAATAATTTCAATAAGCTTATATGCCGATTTAATTGAAAATCGTGCAATCACAATATTTGATTATTATAATGATATTGTTCAAGAAGAATAATTGTAGTTTATATATTACTATAACATTATTGACATTTATAATGTATAACAGTTTAAGAATTGATATATAACATTACTAGGAGCATCTTCATTAGAATTTGCTCCTTTCTTATTACTATATATTCGACTACTGATATTCAAACAATTATTTCTACATAACATTTTCGTTACTAACATATTAGATTTATTGTCTTTTTTTATTATCTCATAGCATTATTTTTCAATGTCAAAAACTAATAGTACATATAATATTTTTGTTATTCATGCTTTGAAGGGATATGAATTTCATGAAGAAAGAATAAAAGAACTATTTAGACAATATCATCTAGATTTTGAATTTATAACTGAGGGTGACCCATCGTTGACAAATAAAGATATAATCAATTCATTTTTTGTTTCGGATATTGATAATATTATGTCTACAGGTGTGCTTTCATGCACATTAAATCATATATATGCCTATAAAAAAATCATTGAACAAGGCCTTGATTATGCCATTATTTTTGAAAATGATCCTTTTTTTCTTGGGGATTTTTCAAAAAATATCGCAATTATTGAACAAGAATTACAGCATATTCCTAGCGGATTTATTATCTCTTTAGAGAACAGCACTTTGCGTTTTCCTTCATATTTCCAAACGCAGAATAATCAAATTCTTTATAAAGCAAAATCAGGAAGAATGGCTGGTGCTTATCTTATTGATTATGTAGGTGCAAAGAATATCATTGAGCATTTGGAAACACATAAATGCAATAATGTTATAGACTTATGGCACAATACATTAATTGAACACAATATAATTACAATGTATTGGGCTCATCCTCCTTTTGTAGAACAAGGCTCGCATAATGGTCTATTGCATTCTACTATTTCAAGCAAACCTAGGTCTATATTCAGACGCATTTCTTGGTTAGCTCAAAAATTGTATAAATATTATTTCAGACGTCTATTTACTGAAGATGATATCATATAAATAGATGTAGTTTTTATTAGAATATGAATTCCTCATTCACTTTAGATTTACTGTGAGTTAATATGTTTTCACCGCGACTTTATTCAATCATAGCATCATTACTTTTTTTTGTCATAAGTATATGTAATGCAGATACTTATTGGAATGGATCTACATATTTCACTGAAATTAAAGGTGGTAATTCACAGAACTATCTTCAAAAAGCAAAATATGCGATGTTCATCCCTAATAATGTAGAAACAATTAAAGGTATTCTTATCCATCAGCATGGTTGTGGAGCCGAAGGTTCTGGAGAACCGATTGTCACTGATGCGCAATATCAAGCTTTAGCAAATGCTTGGCATTTAGCTATTATTGCCCCAGATTTATATCCTAATCAAGGCAAAAATTGCTATGATTGGGTACAACCACAAGATGGCTCTGCACAATCACTATTAGCTGGTATAGATTCTTTAGCTGCTAAAAGTGGTCATCCAGAATTAATATCTGCTCCTTGGCTATTATGGGGACATTCCGGTGGTGGACACTGGGCGCTATCTATGACAAATCTTTTTCCAGAAAAAGTAATTGCTACTTTTGTGTATTCTCCTGCACTTAATATACCAATTGAATATTCCGAAAAAGCTGCAAAAGTTCCTATTATGATTCGTCATGCTGGTGCTTTTGATTATAATGGCCCTGGTGGTGATTGTTGGAATACAGCTCTTAATACTTTCTCTACAATCCGCAAGATGAATGGCAATATTAGTATTGCATATACACCTAATCAAAATCATAATTATAGCTTTGTTCGTTATATGGCTATCCCCTTTTTTGAATCTATCCTTTCATTGCGATTACCAGAAAGTGGCTCGACTCTTAAAAATATTGATGCTAATACAGGCTTTTTGGTTGATACAAGTACTTCTGGCAAACCAAATATCTTTAAAGCATCATTATTTACTGGAAATGC
Source organism: Candidatus Kapaibacterium sp. (assembly GCA_023259575.1). GTDB lineage: Bacteria > Bacteroidota > Ignavibacteria > Kapaibacteriales > UBA961 > UBA961. The sequence continues at coordinate 4,312 of JALRHN010000171.1, forward strand.
GCTTTCCAAATCATGGCTTCCAGACACACT
>JALRHN010000172.1 GCA_023259575.1 Candidatus Kapaibacterium sp.
ATCTATTATTGTTAAAATATGTTTTAGGAGTACAGGTATATAATGAACTAAATGCATCTATTGGTTCAGAGTATACTAATGTATAGTTTTCATTATAGAATTCCTGATCACCACTATTAGAAGCATTATTAAATGTTATTAAAAATTCTTTAAGAGAAGTCAATAGAGTTCAAGGAACTGCTTCTAGTTTCCATAATTTTAAAGATAGATGGGGCTTTGAAAGTGCTGGAAAAACAGGAACCTCTGAATTTTTGAAAAATGGTGAAAAATAAAAGTATAAAATCAGCAATTATAAAGCTAGTTTTATGAACAAAGAAAGTTTCTTGATTTGTTCGGTCAAAAATACGATTTTGGCAAGTGTTAGCAAATCATTGAAATAATTTAAAACGACAGTACATTATTTATTTATAAGCGATATTACCATGAAAAGAATTGGATTATTATGTAGTGGAACAGATGCACCTGGTATGAATGCATTTATTAGATCTGTTGTTAGGTCTGCAGAAGCTAAAAAAATTGAAATAATTGGTATTTCTCAGGGATTTAAAGGTTTAGTTGAAGAACAATTTAAACCTATATCAAGAATTGATACTGCAAATATTGTTGGAACAGGTGGAACAATTCTCAAAACAGGAGTATATGAACCATTTTTGGACCAAGCAAATCGTACTATTGCAGCATTAAACCTTAAAAAAGCTGGAATTGATGGCTTGATTGGATGCGGAGGAACAGGCACATTAAAAGGATTACATGCATTAGCAAAAGAACATAATATCTCGGTAGTAGGCGCGCCAGCTACAATTGATAATGATATTTATGGAACTGATTATACCATTGGTTATGATACTGCATTAAATACAGCAGCAGATGCTATTGATAGAATTAGGGATACAGCAGAATCTGAAGGCAATGTTTATATTATTGAAGTTATGGGAAGCGAAGCAGGCTATATTGCTATTAATGTTGGAATAGGTTGTGGAGCAGAATATATTGCTATACCAGAAACAATCACGAATATTCCTGATTTACATAGAAGAATTACTACCAGACAAAAAAATAAAAGATATATTATTGTTATTGGTGAAGGTGATGAAGTAGGTGGTGGTATAGATTTAGCAAAAATTTTAAAAGATTCTTATAATATCGATAGTAGAGTTGCAGTTTTAGGAGCATTGCAAAAAGGGGGGCGTCCTTCAATTGCAGATCGTGTCCTTGCCAGCCGATTAGGATCTGCTGCAATCGATGCTATGCTAAGTGGAAATGTAAATGCTATGGTTGGAGTTGTAAATGGAACAATTCAACATACACCATTACCAATGACTTTTGACAGAAAAAAAATATTACCAGATTATCTTGTTTCTTTATCTGATTTATTAGCTTAATTATTTGATATTATTATGAAAATCGACTTTAGTGGAATTATCCAAATGTTTCAGTTTGAAGGATTTACTGCATTAGGCAAAATTGCGCATCCAGTATCTGGAAAAACTGAAAAAAATACAGAACATGCATCATTTATCATTGATTTATTGGCTGTTTTGCAAGAGAAAACTCAAGGAAATCTTACTGATTCTGAGCATAAATTACTAGATACTACTCTTAGAGATTTACGCTTGAATTTTATTGCAGATATGAATGCTTCACCAGCTTCTCAACAACCAGATTCTGATGGCCTTCAAGCATGAAACATATAGGAATATATGTTAATGCCGAAAAAGATTATGCAATTACAATTGCTGGTAAAGCCATTGCTTATTTACTAGAATTAGGTGCATTATGTTGCGCAGAGCAGGAAATTATCAATGATTTACCGCTAGAAATTCAATCTGAAATTACAATGTTACCTGCATCTGAATTTGACAGATTTGCAGACATTGTAATTGCATTTGGTGGCGATGGTACTATGCTAACGGCTGCCAGACAATTTATTGGAAGTGATATGCCTTTAATGGGCGTAAATGTTGGCCGTTTAGGCTTTTTAGCAGAATTTAATGTTCAAGAATTAGAACATGCATTAAAAGATCTTTTATCTGGTGGGTATAGAGTAGTTGATAGATCTATGTTGGAGGCCGAAATTCATGGAAAACAATATTATGCTTTTAATGAATTCGTATTTGAAAAAAAAGATTCTTCTCGATTAATCACTACACATATCGCAAATCATCAACATTTAATAGCTTCATATCGAGCTGATGGTGTAATCATTGCAACACCAACAGGCTCTACAGCATATTCACTTTCTTGCGGAGGGCCTATAATAACGCCTTCGGCTGAAGTATTATGTATTACGCCAATTTCTGCGCATACTCTTAATATGCGACCACTTATTATTCCAGATACTCTTGAACTGACAGTAACATTAGAAACCATGCGTGGTGAAGCAAGAATGGTAGCTGATGGTCAAATTGAGATACCATTATCTGATAAGGATATCGTTGTATTAAGACGGTCTAAGCATATGGTAAAATTGGTAAAACATGCCGAAAGCACTTTTTTTGATTTATTAAGAAATAAGCTCTTGTGGTCTATCGATGCTTCTATAATTGACACTCCTCAACTTTCCTGAAATAAACAGATTGAGCACTTCTTTATTATTCGACTTAGACGGAACATTAACTGATTCCAAAGATGGAATTATTAATTCTGTAATATATTCTTTACAAAAATTAGGGATCTATACTATATCTCAAGAAACTCTCATTTCTTTTATTGGCCCGCCTCTTCGTGAGTCTTTTACCAAATCATTGGGATTATCCCATGCAGATTCTGAATTAGCAGTTCAATATTATAGGGAATATTATATGGATAAAGGGATGTATGAAAATTCAGTATATGAAGGAATTCCAGAATTATTAAATTTCTGTAAAAAAAATAACATTAATTTATATGTAGCTACAGCAAAACCTGAACATTATGCTGGTAAAATTATTGAACATTTTAATTTAGATTCATATTTTCAAGATATTTGTGGTTGTACATTAGATGCAACGAGAGATAATAAAACTGCTGTTATCGGATATGTATTACAAAAGCATGGTTTATATCAAGATAATACAATTATGATAGGGGATAGAGAACATGATATTCATGGGGCTCACAGTCATAATATTCGATCTATCGCAGTTGGCTATGGATATGGTACTAGAAAGGAACTCCAAGACTGCAATCCAAGTTATCATGCGGATACAGTTATAGAGCTTCAGCAATTGATTAGCACATTCATCATAATGTGAAAAGTATTGTATTTATACTGTGTTCTCATCAAATTATGTGGATGAAAAATTATTAAACATCATTCTTTTTTATGAATACTATTGAGAATAAACAAGACTTTTCTGAAGAACTTAAAGCTTACAGATTGCTTGTAGATACATGCCTAGAAACTGTTTATAAAGATATTAATCCTAGAAGTTTATATGAACCAATTGAATATGTATTGTCTTCAGGCGGAAAAAGATTAAGACCCATAGTAACTATGCTTTGTGCTGGAGCTGTAGGGCAAAAGCCGGAAGATGCTGTGGAATGCGGCTCTGCTTTAGAGATCTTACATAATTTTACTTTGCTTCATGATGATATTATGGACAGTTCGCCTCTCCGTAGAGGTAGGCAAACCGTGCATGTAAAATGGGATGATGCAACCGCAATTTTAAGCGGTGATGTTATGTTAGGAGTAGCTTATAGACTGCTTCTGTCTTCTATCAAGGGTAAAGAAAGATGTCTGGATATTTTAGATGCTTTTACTCAAGGATTAATCGATGTATGCGAAGGCCAAGCGCTTGATTTAGATTTTCAATCTCTGTCTAAAATCTCGATGAATCAATATATGCAGATGATTGAGATGAAAACATCTCGATTATTAGAAATATCTGCTATCGTTGGTGCATTTTATGGCAATGCAAATGATGAAACTGTTCATTCTATAAGAGAATTTGCAAGACATCTTGGATTAGCTTTTCAAATTCAAGATGATTTATTAGATCTGACTGCAGATTCTAATGAATTCGGAAAATTAACAGGACAAGATTTAATTGAAGGGAAAAAGAGCTATCTCATTGTAAGGGCATCCGAAAAAGATCTACCCCAACAGGACAAAGAATTATTAGATATGTATATTAGAAAAAAAGGGATCTCCATGGAGGAAATCCCTAGTATGATTACGATGCTTTCTGAAAATGATGTATTGCTTGATGCTCAGAATGCAATTAAATTTCATGGTGAGCAAGCAAAGCAACATTTAAGTACTTTAACAGATTCAACATATAAAAATGCACTTATATGGCTTACAGATAAGATGTCCCAAAGAACAATGTAATAGATT
>JALRHN010000173.1 GCA_023259575.1 Candidatus Kapaibacterium sp.
ATAATTCTTTCTAAAGCATCAGCTGCTTGTCTCACTTGATTCATAGCTGGTATAACAGTATCATGCATATGATGCGCTTTTTCATGAACAGTTTCTCCGCCTAATTCTTTATTTGCTTTATTTAATACAGCCAATTTTTCGGATAGATTATTTGTCAAAGAAATGGTTTCATGTATTCCGGTTAAGACGCTTGAAAAATCAAGTCCTAATTCTTTAACATTCTTTGCGATTGTTGTTTGCTCTTTTACAATCATTAATGCAGCTGGTAAAATCATTGTTTGAGCAATCCATTCTGTAGTTTCACCTTCGATATTTATCGTTTTAAAATAATGATCAAACATAACTTCTTCTCTTGCTGCAATTTCTCTATTACTAAGTACTTCATATTTTTTAAATAAGGCACAATTTTTTTCAGAAGATAATAAAGGTAATGCAGAAATTGTATCCGGAAGATTCAATAAACCCCTTTGTGAAGCTTCTTGCTTCCATTCATCCGAATATCCGTCTCCATTGAATATTATCCGTTTGTGATTTTTAATTGTTTGTTTAAGAATTGTAGCCAAAGCATGTGAAAAAGATTCACCATTATTCATTAATGATTCAATCTGAGAAGTTAACGATGAAATAGCATCTGTTGCAATTGTATTTAATACAGTAATAGCAAAAGAGGAAGATTGGCTAGAACCAACAGCTCTGAATTCAAATTTATTACCAGTAAATGCAAAAGGTGAAGTGCGATTTCTGTCACCAGCATGTCTTGCTAAATTTGGTAAAATATGAGTTCCCAATCCTAATAATCCAGCTTCAGGAGTATCTTCTAATTTACCAGATTCGATTTGTTCTAAAATAGAACTCAGTTGATCGCCAAGAAAAATTGATATAATTGCTGGTGGAGCTTCATTGGCACCTAGTCTATGATCATTAGCTGCAGAAGAAACAGATATTCTTAAAAGATCTTGATGATCGTCTACTGCTTTTAATATTGCTGCACAGAAAAATAAAAACATCATATTTTCTTGTGGTGTTTCTCCTGGTTCTAATAGGTTAAGCCCAGTATTTGTACTCATAGACCAATTAGTATGCTTACCACTTCCATTTACACCAGCAAATGGTTTTTCATGCATCATACATACTAAACCAAATTTGCGTGCAGTGTTTTTAAAGATTTGCATCAATAATTGTTGATGATCTGCCGCTATATTTCCATGTTCAAACAGAGGAGCTATTTCATATTGTCCTGGTGCAACTTCATTATGTCTTGTCTTAACTGGTACACCAAGTTTATATAGTTGATATTCTGCATCAGCCATAAAACTTAACACTCTATCTGGTATAGAACCAAAATAATGATCTTCTAATTCTTGTCCTCTTGGTGGCTGTGCTCCAAATAGTGTTCTTCCGCATAACATTAAATCTGGACGACGATAATAAAATTCTTCATCTACCAAAAAATATTCTTGTTCTAATCCAACTGTAGGATATACTTTTGCTACTGGTGTATCAAATAATAACAGTGCCTTTTTAGCAGCTTTATTTAATGCTTCTATTGACCTTAAAAGTGGGGTTTTTTCATCTAATGCTTCGCCTGTCCAGGATGCAAATGCTGTTGGAATGCACAAAGTAGCACCATTACTATGCCTCATGATAAATGCAGGAGATGTTGGGTCCCATGCAGTATAGCCTCTGGCTTCAAATGTTGCTCTTAATCCTCCGCTTGGAAATGATGAGGCATCTGGCTCTCCTTGTATAAGCTCTTTTCCAGAGAATTCAGATATTGCGCCACCTCCTGAATTTGGAGTTACAAAACTTTCATGTTTTTCTGCAGTACTACCCGTTAATGGCTGAAACCAATGTGTATAATGTGTGGCGCCTTTTTCTGCTGCCCATTCTTTCATTGCTAATGCTACTATGTCTGATATAGACGCATCTAATGGTTCAGAACGCTCAACAGTTGCCATTAATGATTTAAATACTGGTTTGGATAAACGACTTCGGAATATTTCCATTGTTAATACATCTTCTGCAAAAATATGTGCAGCATTTGTAGAAATTTTCTGAGATTGTGATCCTAGTCTCCAGTTTTTTACCGCTGCCAAAACATCATAATTAGCTGATAATTGCATGATATACCTGTATTAAAAAAAATGAGTTATTACTTGAGATTAAATAATAGGAAGGGTAAATGATTCAATATGCGTCGAAAGCACTAAATTTGTTACTGTCCTTTTTACACCAGGTATCTGTTGTAAACTAGAAAGTAGCTTCTCTAATGAATGTGTGTTCTTTGTTCTGATTTTTAATAAATGTGATGCATTTCCTGTAATAGCATGGCATTCTAAAATCTCTGATAACGATTTACATACATCGATAAATGTTTCATAATATATGCTAGACTCTATATCAACAAATACATGCGCTGTTATGTCAAAACCAAAAGACATAGGTGATAAACGAGCCTGATAACCTTGAATTATTCCCGATTCCTCAAGCTTTCTTACATGCTCACTAATTGCTGGAATAGACATTCCAACTTGTTCTGCAATCTGACTTAATTGTATCCTTGCTGAATCCTGCAATATCGAACAGATTTGTTTGTCAACTTCTTTTAACTCAGACATCGTATATTCTTGAAACACTAAATAAATATTTACCTCAAATTAATAAATTTAGATATTTAATGCAAAAACCTAAAAAATTTACGTTTATTGGATTCATAAAGTTAATATTTAAGATTATTGTTCTTTTTATTTTAGGATCAGTATTTCTGGTTGCGGTATATACTGTGATAAATCCCCCCATTACACCTTTGATGTTGATTCGCCCAATTGAGGGTATATTTCAAGGAAAGTTTGTTGGAATAGACAAAGATTGGAAAGATTATGAAGATATTTCTCCTAATGTTTTAAGAGCAGTTATAAGTGCAGAAGATGGTAAATTTTTAAGATTATTGTTCTTTTTATTTTAGGATCAGTATTTCTGGTGGCGGTATATACTGTGATAAATCCCCCCATTACACCTTTGATGTTGATTCGCCCAATTGAGGGTATATTTCAAGGAAAGTTTGTTGGAATAGACAAAGATTGGAAAGATTATGAAGATATTTCTCCTAATGTTTTAAGAGCAGTTATAAGTGCAGAAGATGGTAAATTTTTAAGACATGATGGTTTTGATTGGAATGCTATAAAGCGTGCAAGGCGAGTAAATGCTATGAGAAAAGGAAAAAAAATTATTGGGGCAAGTACAATTTCTATGCAGACTTCTAAGAATGTATTTTTATGGCAGGGAAGGAATTATATTCGCAAGGGCTTAGAAGCATATTTTACTGTTCTGATAGAAGCAATATGGGGAAAAAAGAGAATATTAGAAATTTATGTTAATTCTATAGAGTGGGGGAATGGTATTTATGGAGTTGAGGCAGCTAGCCAGCACTATTTTAAGAAAAGTGCCAAAACTATAACAAAACGTGAAGCAGCATTATTATTAAATGATTGATAAAATTAAAAAATCGGCCGCTGATATATTACCGGAACTCGTTGAAATCAGAAGGCATTTGCACATGCACCCCGAAATCTCCTTCAAGGAGTACGAGCATGAAGGCAGTTTCGAAGACAGCAAAGTCGATCGCCATCCTTGGCGTCTCATCCTCCCTGCTTCTGATCGCAACCTTGCTCCCATCAGCTAACGCCCTCGAGCTATCCATGGCATCAACCGTTGAGGTGGACGCCCCAAAGACAGCTTCGATCGTTGAGCCAGAAACCGTTGCAGCCTTGTTTAATGATGAGGATCTATCGGCCACCGCGTCGGGTGCGATCTTCTCAACTCAGATGGCTTTGGTCTCTGCGGTTAGCCGCCAGGTCGAGCTAGCCCGAACACCGCTCGGTGCCAAAAAGGTTGCCAAGAGCATCCTGATGGATGAGTACGGCTTTGCTGAAAAAGAGTACAAATGCTTGAACCAGTTGTGGACCAAGGAAAGTAATTGGAACTACAAGGCTCGCAATAAGAACTCTGGAGCACATGGAATTCCTCAGGCGCTGCCAGCAACCAAGATGAATGTTGTCTCAACTGATTGGCGCACCAACCCTGTGACTCAGATTCGTTGGGGACTTCGCTACATCAGCATTCGCTATGAGACCCCATGTAAGGCGCTCTCAAAGCACAAGCGCAGCAATTACTACTAAGCCGCTTTTACCGTATTTTTAAATACCTTTTTAGAACCAAGTTTTAAACTTCGGAACGTTTTCCGATCCTCATCGGCTTGCTAGTTTCAGCAAAGAAATCATTGCCCTTGTCATCGACAACGATGAAGGCCG
>JALRHN010000174.1 GCA_023259575.1 Candidatus Kapaibacterium sp.
GTTCAATAGCAATAATAGATTGAACATTTTGTATAATGTCTAAAGATTTTCTTGCAGATATACTTCCCATCGAATTATGATCTTCTTGATTAGCAGAAGTTGGTATAGAATCAACGCTAGCTGGATGACATAACACTTTATTTTCAGATACCAACGATGCTGATGTGTATTGAGCAATCATCATACCGGATTGTAATCCACCTTGTTTAGTTAAAAATCTTGGCAATCCATTACTTAATGCTCCATTCACTAATCTTTCTGTTCTTCTTTCAGAAATACTACCTAATTCTGCGCAAGCGATTGATAAAAAATCCAATGCTAAAGCTAAAGGTTGACCATGAAAATTTCCTCCTTCAATATGTTCTTTCGTTTCAGAAAAAATCAAAGGATTATCATTAGCAGCATTCAATTCTATTTCAATTATATTTTTAACATATTGTATGGCATCTCGGGATGCTCCATGAACTTGGGGCATGCATCGTAAAGAATATGCATCCTGAACCAATCCATCTCCAACTCTATGTGATTCTCTAATTTCGCTCCCATTTAGTAACTCTCTTAAACGTCTGGCAGATTCAATTTGCCCAGTAAAACCTCTGGCTTTCTGTAGCTTCTCATCAAATGCCTTGTCTGTTCCTCTTAGTGCTTCCAAACTAAGTGCTCCAGAAATATCTGCTAGATCACATAATTTCATAGCCTTATGAACACCTATTGCACCCATAGTGCACATCATTTGTGTTCCATTAATTAGGGCAAGGCCCTCCTTAGCACTTAGTTTAACGGGTTCTATTTTGTTATTTTTTAAAGCTTGTTCACTATTAATAATGCTACCGTCAGAAAGAATACATTCCCCTTTTCCAATTAAAGCTAAAGCAATATGAGATAATGGCGAAAGATCACCACTAGATCCAACAGACCCTTGTGAAGGAACAGCTGGAATGATTCCGCAATTAATCATATCTATTAACGATTGGACAGTTGCAACCCTGATTCCAGATAAACCCTTAGCAAGTGCATTCACTCTTAAAATCATCATTCCTTTAACTATTTGGGCTGGTAAATATGGTCCGATTCCAGCACTATGCGATAGAATGAGATTTTCTTGTAATGCTTCTAATTGGTCTTGAGGTATTGATACATTTGCAAATTCACCAAATCCTGTTGTTATTCCATATACAATCTCATTATGTTCTATCCATTCTTCTACTATATTTCTACTGTTTTGCATCGCTGAAATAGCTTCTTGAGATAACTCAACATAGATATTGGAAGATAAGGCTTCAATAAATGAATCAAGATATAAACTGTAACCGTCTAAAACCAGTTTTTTCATAATTTTCTAAACAAAATGAAATTCATAATTATATATAAAAAAGGGCAGACATTTAAGGTGTCTGCCCTTAAATAACGGGGCATAATAATCGTTAAAAGATTAAGCAGTAATTCTTCTACGGCCTAAGCGACGGAAACCATCTTCTCCTTCAGTTTCTACTTCTGATGATTCGGAAATCATTTCGCTTCCAAATATATTACCTACTTCGCTTGTAACAATCATATCTTGATAATGTCTTAAACCTGTACCAGCAGGGACTAATTGTCCTATGATGATATTCTCTTTTAAACCTTTAAGACCATCAATTTTTGATGCTATAGAAGCTTCTGCAAGTACTCTTGTAGTTTCTTGGAATGAAGCTGCAGAAAGCCAACTTTCTGTAGTTAATGATGCTTGCGTAATACCAAGTAATAGAGGTTCTGCTGTTGCAGGTTCTGCATTTCTTGCTTCAGATTCGGTCTTTTCTTTTTTCTTAAGTTCAACATTAGCTTCGCGGAATCTTTTCTTTGATACTAATTGTCCAACTTTAAAGCGAGAATCACCTTTTTCTGTAATAACAACATGATTTTTCAACATATCATTTTCATCTACAAACTTTAATCTATCAGTTTGATCATTGAAAAGGAATGTAGAATCACCCGAATCATTAATACGAACTTTTTGAAGCATTTGGCGTACAATAACTTCGATATGCTTATCATTTATCTTTACACCTTGCATACGGTACACTTCCTGAATTTCATTTACTAGATATTCTTGAACTGCACCAACACCTTTAATACGTAAGATATCATGTGGATTGGTTGATCCATCGGTTAATCTATCACCTGCACGTACTAAATCGCCTTCTTGAACCAATACATATTTATTCGATGGAACTGTGTATTCTTTGGTTGTTTCTGCATCTAAAGAAGTAACTACAATACCACGTTGTCCACGTTTAGCTTGTTGGAATGTGATAGTACCATCGATATCAGAAACCACAGCTGGATTTTGTGGAGAACGAGCTTCGAATAATTCGGTAACTCGTGGCAAACCACCTGTGATATCACGCATACGTCCTAAGTCTCTAGGAATTTTTACAAGACGTGATCCAACACTTACTCTTTCATCATGATCAACGCTAATTTGAGCACGAATTGGAATGATATAATTGTGAAGAACATTACCATCATTATCAACGATTTCAATAGATGGCATTTTGGAACGATCACGTGATTCAATAACTACTTTTGTGATATGTCCTGTTTGTTCATCGTTTTCTTCACGGTATGTTAAACCTGGAATCAAATCACGATAACGAACAGTACCAGCCTTTTCAGTAATAATTGTTGAATTGTATGGATCCCAATCAAAAATCACATCATTTTTAATGATATTTTGACCATCTGTTACTTTTAATGCTGCACCATATACAGCATCATAACGAGTAAGAACACGGCCTGTATCTGAGTCAATGATATTAATGATACCGCTTCTGCTTATTACTACAGACATATCCATACCATTTTCATCTTCATATGAAACGGTTTTTACATTTTCAAAGACGATTTTACCATCGAACTTTGCTAATACTGTAGATTGTGATGCAACAAGTGAAGCTGTACCACCAGTATGGAATGTACGCAATGTTAGCTGAGTACCAGGTTCACCGATAGATTGAGATGCAATTGTTCCAACTGCTTCACCAACATCTACCATTTGGCCTGTAGCCATATTACGTCCATAACATTTAGCACATACACCACGACGTGATTCACATGTTAAAACAGAACGAATAAGAACTGATTCTAAAGAAGATTCCGCAACTTTCTGTGCATTTTCTTCAGTAAATACTTGTCCTTTACCAATAATTAATTCACCATTTTCAGGATTAAATACATCAACTAGTGCACAACGTCCTAAAATTCTTTCTGATAATGGTTCTTTTACATCTTCACCATCTTTCAGAGCCTTCATTTCGACGCCACGTATTGTTCCACAATCATCACCAGATATAATCATATCTTGAGCAACATCATGTAAACGACGTGTTAAATAGCCTGCATCAGCTGTTTTTAACGCTGTATCAGCCAGACCTTTACGAGCACCGTGTGTAGAAATAAAGTATTCCAAAATTGTCAAACCTTCTTTAAAGTTTGAAATAATAGGATTTTCAATTAATTCTGCACTTGAACCAGTTAACGATTTTTGTGGTTTTGCCATTAATCCACGCATACCAGCAAGCTGACGGATTTGCTCTTTAGAACCTCTAGCTTGAGAATCTAACATCATCCAAAATGTGTTAAATCCATCTTGTGCTAATTGTAATTCTTGATATAGTTTATCCGCAACTCTATTGGTTGCATTGGACCAAGTATCGATAATCTTATTATATCTTTCACCAGATGTAATAACACCATTCTGATAATACTCTTCAATATTATCAACTGTTTCTTGAGCTTTTGCAATGAGTTTAACTTTTTCTTCAGGGATAACAACATCAGAAATAGATACAGATAATCCACCACGTGTAGCAGTCATAAATCCAATTTCTTTCATTGCATCTAGGAATTCTACAGTTTTTGCTAATCCAGCTTTACGGAAACGAAGTCCAATAATTTGGCGTAGACGTCCCTTGGTTAATAGTTCATTCAGATATCCCATTTCTTTTGGTACAATCTGATTGAATATCACCCTTCCTACTGTTGTTTCAATCAAAGTACTCTTTTCACCTGCAGTGGCATGTAAACGAACTTTGATCTTGGTATGTAATGTAATTTGATTAGAATTATGTGCTATAATTACTTCTGATGGTGAAGAGAATATTCTGCCTTCACCTTTTGCTCCACGACGAAGCTTTGTTAAATAATATGCACCCAAAACCATGTCTTGAGACGGCACAGCAATTGGATCACCATGCTGTGTATGCATAATATTATGAGAAGCAAGCATAAGCAATAAAGCTTCTAATTGTGCTTCAAAACT
>JALRHN010000175.1 GCA_023259575.1 Candidatus Kapaibacterium sp.
GAAATGATCCAAAGCATGATGCATTAAAAAACACTCTTATTATAAGTGTAGGAGAAGTAAAAAGCTTATTTGAATAACTATATCCATACATATATTGATGTATTATTCATAGGAGACTTTTCAAAGTCTCCTATTTTCATTTTTATCAGATTATAATATATTCTTTCATATTCTTTATGTAAGCTTATTGATAGGGAAATAGTGTAATAATGTAGACACAGTAATTTTGCGATTGATTTTCAATTAGTCATCATTTTAGGTTTACTCTATGAAGAAATTTTTGTACTGCATTAGTATTGTGTTTTTTGTCTGTTCATTACATAATCAGGCTTATTCACAAACAATTTTTCCAGCATTAGATACAAATTTTAATGCAAAAACAATTATTGTCCCTCAATCACCAATAAGTTCAAAATTGATATTCATTGGTGGAAAAGATACAGTTATTGGAGCGGGTGGAAAGAAAACTCTCGCAAAACAATGGCATGATTTCATAGGTTATACTCCTATAAATCTCTCAGCACCTAGCGATTCAGCTTGGATTACTATTAATCATGAAATGCGTGTAAAAGATGATATACTTGGCGATGGTGGTGGAATGACTGTTTTTAAAGTAAAAAAACAGTTAAATGGTGACTATTTGGTAGATGGTGGCTATAGGAATGTAGATTTCTCTGCAGTTGGAAATACTTTAGCAAATTGTGGAGGAATTAGCTCTAAAAATGGTAGAATTTGGACAGCTGAAGAATGGTCTCAATATTCAAATGCAGATATTACTGTTGGACTATTACCAATTGAAGGTAAAGACACTTCATTAAATGCAGCTGGCAAAGGAACTGGTCAATTCCCACTATCTGGCTATGGTATAAGAGATACTTCAGATTGGACAATTCCAGCTAATGCTACTTTTGCAGGTAAAAGTGTTAAAAAATTCCAAAACTTTAATTGGATGGTAGAAATTGATCCAGCTAATGCAAAAGCTGTACGTAAAATGTATAATTGGGGAAGATTCGAGCATGAAGGCGGGGTTGTTATGTCTGATAATAAAACCGTTTATCTTACCGATGATGCGCAACCTTCTGTATTTTTTAAATTTGTTGCAAATGAAACAGGAAATTTTAATTCTGGAACTTTATATGCATACAAGCAGTCTGAAGATGGTAAAAGTGGTTCTTGGGTAACTATTGAAGAATCTTTAGATTCTATGTTACAAACACGCAATGTAGCCTTACGCAAAGGTGCTACTATGTTTACAAGATGTGAGTGGGTGGCTGAGGTAAACGGTAAAGTATATATTACAGAAACTGGCAGAGATAATTCAGGAAATTTGTTTAAAGATGGTATGAAAATAGGTGGAACACTTGCTAAACATCTTGCTGACCGTGATATGTATGAAGGAGCATTTTCTACATCCGCAGATAAAGTCAAAGATTCTGTAATTGTAGATTATTATGGTAGAGTATTAGTATTTGATCCATCCAATAATTCAATGAATGTGTTTTTAGAAGGTGGAAAAGCTACAAATTATGCTTCAAATAAAGTACATTTATCAAACCCTGACGGGCTTGTTGATTGGACTCTAAATGGTAAGAAATACTTGATTATTCAAGAAGATTTAAATGGACGAAGCAAAGGAAGAGTAGGTAATCCAGATATTGATGGCTCAGGAAATAATATTTGTGAATTGTACGTTCTAGATATGAGCAAATCAAATCCAACTTTAGATGATTTAAAAAGATTAGTGATTGCTCCAAATGGGGCTGAAATTACTGGTGCAATACCTACTCCTGATGGAAAAGCAATGTTTGTAAATTCTCAGCATCCTTCTATTGGAAATTCAGGAGATTATGCAAATTCTTGTACTATGCTAATTACTGGTTTAGATAAACTTGTATCATCAATCTATCAAGACCCAACTTTTAATGAAAATTCTGGTTTTGATATTTATCCTAATCCTGCAACAAGAGTTCTTCATTTAAATAGAGAAGAAGACATATCAATCTATTCTATACATGGCGATCGGGTTAAAGTATCCAGAAATTCTGCATCTATAGATATTTCTGAACTTGTATCTGGCACCTATTTTATTCAAACAATTCAAGGCGAAGTTAGAAAATTGATTATTCAATAATTTTCTACAACAATATATAACCTGTCTTATTTTTTATAAGACAGGTTTTTTTTTAAGGTAATCTGTATGAAATTCTACATTATTCTCGCCCTGCTTTTGAGTTGTATTTTATGTACTTCTTTTACTCCCAAAAGTACAAATCCGCTTGATACGATAAGGTTTGATATCAAACAAGAAACATATCACATTGTATCTCTTTTAGATGAAATGATTGAAATAGCTGGAAGTTCTAACAAAACATCAAAACATCAGCAGACAAAATTGATACAATTATTAAAAAAAGTGAGAATACATTACAAAACAATAGAGTGGTTGATTTCATATATAGATAATGAATCAGAAAAATTGATTATTGGTCCACCTTTATCAAAACTAGATGAACATATTCCTTCTACCATTATTCTAGAAACCGAGGGAATTCAAGCTATAGAAGAAATAATTTGCAATGATTTTAGAAACGAAAATATCTCGACAGTTAAGGCTTTAACTAATCAATTAAAACAACATATATTAGATATTAATGGAAATATTCAAAGTGTATTAATTACAGATAGGGAAATTTTAGAAGCACTAAGAAACAATATAATTAGAATTTATACAATTGGTTTAACTTCTTCTGATTCACCGTGTTTTGATCAACAATTACAAGAAGCAGTACAATCATGGAATATTACAGGAAAATATATCTTATTATATATACCAATGATTAAAAATAATCATGATTTACAGAATAAAATAACTAAGATCATAGGCAATGGGGAAGCATTTTTACATAGATATAGAACTATAGAAGATTTTGATTATTGGTCTTTTATCTCGCAATATGCAAATCCTCTTTATGAGCAGATATTATATCTTCATCAACAATCTGGTATCGAACTAGATCATGAAGTATCAAGAAGAAACAGAATTATTAATTATACGGCAAAAACTATATTTCATTCCAATGCAATGAATCCAATGGCCTATTCTAGAAATCAATATGAGGTTTTTTCTGATGAAAAAAAGGAATTAGGTAAGATTCTATTTTATGATGTAGCGCTTTCTAAAAATTATAAGATGTCATGTGCTACTTGTCATAATCCCTCTAAAGCATTTACAGATGGAGAAACAAAAAGTAAGGGTTCCATTCCAGGTACACATACTCAAAGAAATGCTCCAACTTTGATTAATAGCGCATTATCTACAAAGTATTTTTATGATATGAGCACTTCATATCTAGAAGAACAAATTGAACATGTTGTAAATAATTCTATTGAATTTAATACAGATTATATGGAAATAAGTTCTAGATTATCACAAAATCAGAATATTCATGAGCTTATGAAAAAGATATATCCCCAAAGTATTAATTACACTATAAGTTCTGGCTTAATTTCATCTGCTTTAGCTATGTATATACGCTCATTAATCTCATTTGAATCTCCTGTAGATTCCTTATTAAGAGGTGATTCTATAGCTAATAATTCTGTGTTTAAAGGTAATCACCTGAAAAAAGTAAAGGATGGGTTTAATATTTTTATGGGAAAAGCACAATGTGGAACATGCCATTTTCCGCCTACATTTTCTGGTTTAGTACCTCCATTATATAATGATAATGACTCTGAAATCATAGGTGTTCCAAGTCATTCTACGTCAAAACATTTAGATCCAGATATTGGAAGAGCAGGTGTTTATAAATATTCATCTATAATTTACAATCATGCTTTTAAAACGCCTGGAATTAGAAATATTTCCAAGACTTCTCCATATATGCATAATGGTGTTTACAAAAGTTTACAACAAGTAGTTGATTTTTATAATAATGGAGGAGGGATTGGACTGGGCATCAAATTATCTAATCAAACATTACCAGCAAATAGGTTAAATCTAAACAAAAAAGAAAAAGAGAATTTAATACATTTTATGAATGCACTTAATTCTCCAGTTTCTGACTATTGAAATCTCTTACAATATACTTTATTGTAAAAGGCCTAGATAGTGCTCGGGTACTTCTATTTCCATCAACAGCATTGCTGATGCTATTGTTTTACCTTGAGCATCTAATTTAAGTGAAACTGTTCCACCACCACC
>JALRHN010000176.1 GCA_023259575.1 Candidatus Kapaibacterium sp.
TATGGATTACCAAAATTAAGACAATTCGTAATTGCAACTGGATCTGCGCCTACACATGCTACATTTCTGGCGGCTTCAGCAACCGCAATCATGGCGCCTTTATATGGGTTTACATAGACATATCTACTATTGCAATCAGTTGTTACAGCAATACCAAATCCATCTATCTCCTTAATTCTTAATAAGGCTGCATCACCTTTAATCGAAACAGTATTTGTTCTAACTTGAGAATCATATTGCTCGAAAATCCATGATTTACCAGTAATTGTAGTTTGCTTTAATAATCCTAATAGAATATCTTTATGCTGGCTTGGATGGATCGAAATTTCTGGTAATTGATTGACATTATCTAAATAGTCGGGTTTTCTTTGCTCTCGTATATAAACAGGAGCATCGCCGCCTAAGACAAGAGATTGTGCTGGTAATTCTGCAACTTTTTTTCCATGACGAAATACTCTTATGATGCCATCATCTTCTACATTTCCAATTGCTTGAATTGGAACATCCCATTTAGCACAAATTTTTTCAGCAATATATTCTTTTCCTTTCTCGATGATCACAAGCATTCTTTCTTGGGATTCAGAAAGCATGATTTCATAAGCACTCATATCTTGTTCGCGCAATGGAACATAATCCAGATTGATTGTCATTCCAGATTTTCCTTTTGCACTCATCTCTGAAGTCGAACAGCAAATTCCTGCTGCACCCATATCTTGCATGCCTGTAACACAACCACTTTGAATCAATTCTAAAGTTGCTTCTAACAATAATTTTTCAGCGAAAGGATCTCCAACTTGTACTGTAGGACGCATATCTTCTGTTTTTTCATCAAATTCTCTTGATGCCAATAATGATGCACCGTGAATACCATCTCTACCTGTAGAACTCCCCATAATCATGACTGTATTACCTTTTCCATCTGCAGTAGCAGAACATGTTTCGCCAACTTTCACGATACCAACAGCCATTGCATTTACAAGAGGATTGTCTGTATAGCAGTGGTCAAAATAAACTTCTCCACCTACAGTTGGAACACCAAAACAATTGCCATAATGGCTAATGCCATGAACCACACCTTTTAAAAGATATTTTGTTCTATCATTTGACAATTCACCAAAACGCAAAGAGTTTAATGCTGCGATTGGCCTAGCACCCATTGTAAAAATATCTCGCAAAATCCCACCAACTCCAGTAGCAGCTCCTTGGAATGGCTCTACTGCAGAAGGATGATTATGACTTTCTATCTTAAAAGCAATTGCATATCCATTACCAATATCAATCAATCCAGCATTTTCCTCGCCTGCTTCTACAAGCATACGTCCACCAGACCTTGGCAATGTTTTTAATTGAAGAATAGAATTCTTGTATGAACAATGCTCACTCCACATAACAGAATAAATACCTAATTCTGTGTAGGTTGGTATTCTATCTAAAACTTTGCATATAGATTCATATTCTGAAACTGTTAATCCTAGCTCTTTGGCTGTTTCAACAGTAACTTCAACTTCAGAAAATAATGACTGATGAAGATCTTGGGGTGATATTGACATATTATCGTCTATTCGGAATGAGAAAACTTTCTTAACATTGTAATGTATATTAGTTGTTACGTTTATAATACAATGCTTTTTACAAAATTACGATGTGAAAAGGGAATGACATAGGATTGTTTTTCCACTTTTGTCTAATTCTCCTATATTCTGCTTCTTTATTATATAAATTCTATGAATCATACATATTCACCATTAACTTTAGCAGAAAAATTATCCAAACTTCCTAATAAACCGGGTATTTATCAGTTTAAGAATGCCGATGGAACTGTTATATATGTTGGTAAAGCTAAGAACTTAAAAAACAGGGTAAAATCATATTTTCAAGAAAGGCCAATGGATGCTAAAACTAAAGCATTAATTCGTCACATTCATGATATTGAAATTATTGTAACAGATACAGAAACAGAAGCGCTATTATTAGAAAATAATCTGATTAAAGAATGTAGGCCTAAATATAATATTCTTTTAAAAGATGATAAATCATATCCTTATATCAGAATTACAAATGAGTTATTTCCAAGACTCTTCTCTACTAGAACGATAATAAGAGATGGAAGTAAATATTTTGGGCCATATACTGATGGTAGATATTTGCAATATTTATTAAAGACTATACGCTCTTTGTTTCCAATAAGAAGTTGTGATTTACCTCTAACAGAGAATACAATTAATCAAAAAAAATATAA
Organism: Candidatus Kapaibacterium sp.; assembly: GCA_023259575.1. Classification (GTDB taxonomy): domain Bacteria; phylum Bacteroidota; class Ignavibacteria; order Kapaibacteriales; family UBA961; genus UBA961. Next base: position 2,240 of record JALRHN010000176.1, read on the forward strand.
AGTATGCTTGGATTATCATATCAAAAAATGCGAAGGTCCTTGCGAAGGATTTACAGATCATGTGTCCTATAATACATATATGATGCAAGCTACTATGATCTTAAATGGAAAAACAAAGGTCTTGGAACAACAGATTGAACAGCAAATGTTGTCAGCTGCAGATAACCTTCAATTTGAAGAAGCTACCTTAATGAGAAATCGTCTCACACTTTTAAGAGAATATACAGGCAAACAAAAAGTTGTTGTTACAGACCTTATAGACAGGGATATTTTTGCACTTTCTATTATTGATGAAGATGCTTGTATTATGATTTTAAATATTCGTGAAGGGAAAATGATAGGGAAAACACATTATTTTATTTCTGATGCTGACGAAAAAGCTAAAGAGGAAATGCTAAGAATTGCTATTGAAAAATATTATCTAGAAAGCGAACATATTCCTGAAGAAATTTATTTGCCATTTCCTATTATCGATGAAGAATATTCACTTGATTGGCTTTCAGAAAAAAAAGGTGAATCTGTTCATATTTCTATTCCAAAAATTGGTGATAAAAGAAAAATTATTTCTATGGCCGAAACAAATGCTGCTTTTATGTTGAGAGAATTGCATTTACAAAAAGCACTAAAAGATCAAGCATTGCCAAGAGGTGTAGCATCATTGCAAAAGGATTTGAGATTAGAATCTGCTCCTAGAAAAATAGAGTGTTTTGATAATTCTCATATGCAAGGCACTGATTATGTTTCTAGTATGGTTGTATTTTTAGATGGTAAACCTAAAAAAAGTGCATATAGAACATATAAAATTCAATCTTTTGTTGGGAATGATGATTTTGCTGCTATGCGAGAAGTCATTAAAAGAAGATATAATAGAGCAGTTGAAGAACAACAAGAACTTCCTGATTTGATTGTTATTGATGGTGGTAAAGGACAATTATCAGCTGCCGTTGAAATATTACAATCAATCGAACAAACAAAACAGATACCTGTTATAGGATTAGCAAAAAGATTGGAAGAAATATTTTTCCCACATCAATCAGAATCTCTATTATTACCTAGAACTTCTACGGGTTTGAGATTGCTGCAAAACTTAAGAGATGAAGCGCATCGATTTGCAATTACTTTTCATAGAAAACTGAGAGATAAACGAACATTGCAAACAGAACTAACAACTATTCCAGGAATTGGCCCAAAAACAGCGGAAAAACTACTAGTGCATTTTGGATCTGTAAAAGGTGTAAAAAATGCTACACCAAAAGACTGGGAAGAATGTGTAGGTAAAAAGGGCGCAGAATTATTGCTAAAGGGATTTCAACAATTATAAAGTATTGTACACTATTTCATCTTCTATTCTCCAAGCAGGATCAACTATGCATAAAAATAGTAAGTCCTCCTTACCGATATTCTTAATACATTGTCTTGATTTTGGTGCAATGTAAATAACATGTCCGGCCGATACTTCAGATTGCTCATCATTTATATACATTAATCCATTACCTTGAAGTATATAATAAATTTCTGATGTCTCTAATGCATGTTCAAATGATGTGAGGCCTGGTTTTACTGTTGCATGAGCTAAGCTATATCTTATGGATAAAGGCTGCTTATCTGGATGTAACAATTCCCTTAATTGAGTATTATCTCCTGCTACAAATTCTTCGCAATCAAGTAAGTGTTTGATAAACATATGATTATTTAAAAATATTGATCCTCTTGCTATACTTAAGATTAAATCCATATTAGCATTATGTTCGTGTGATTCATCAACAATTATTATATCATATATATTTTTATGTGTGAACTTCTTTTTTACATCTAATTTAAATTCGTTTCTTGATTCATTATATGTAGTTTTTAATATCGGTGAGTTTTTTAATTCAACTAATAATGATCCATCTGTTACTATTCTTAAAAAATAATCTTCATCTTGATCTATATGATTATCTGCCTCATATTTATATT
>JALRHN010000177.1 GCA_023259575.1 Candidatus Kapaibacterium sp.
ATAAATCCACAGCCATATTATCCATCGAAAGGAGATCTCTGTTTTATCAATTTTCACGCAAATGTACCTACATTTATTACTATTCAAGTTTATACAAAATCAAGAAGTTATTGTACCACGATAGCGAATTCATTGTATGTCTCTGGTAATATTTCAATACCATGGAATGGTCAAACTGAATATGGCATTTTAGAACCTGGAGCATATATATTGTTATTGCAGATGAATCATGCAGATACTTCATACTCAGAAAATAAAATGATTCCCATTATTATTGGATTATGACTTGATAATCAAAGGAATATCTGTTAAGTTTTCTTATAATTTTAAATAAATTCTTAATACACTATAATGCGTAGAACAACTAAACAACATCTATCCATAACGCAAGAAGATATAATTACACCAAACATTACATTTTTCAATAGAGAATTAGCATGGCTACAGTTTAATCAAAGAGTACTTTGTGAAGCTGAAGATAATCATCATCCATTATTAGAACGATTGAAATTTCTATTAATATTTTGTTCTAATCTAGATGAATTTTTTATGATTAGAGTAGCAGGATTAAAGGAACAATTAGAAAATAATAGTTTAGAAAAATCTAGCGATGGCATGACACCAAGGGAGCAATTAATTGAAATCCGAGAGCAGTTAATACCTTTACTTGAAAGACATGAAAATTGTTTCCAACATGATGTAATGCCAGCATTAAGAGAAAGAGATATCTATATTCATACATTTGAAGAATTACTAAATAAAGAAAAAGAATTTGCGAAACATTTTTTTGAAAATGATGTCTTGCCAGTTCTTACTCCCCTAGCTTTGGATACAGCACATCCATTTCCAAGACTCTTAAACAGATCATTAACAATCGTATTTTTACTTAGAGACGAAATAAGACCTGGTAGAAAAATTGCTGTTTTGCAAGTACCACCAATTCTATCTAGATTAGTTCAACTAAAGAGAAGTTCTGGTTCTCATTTTATTCTTTTAGAACATATTATTCAGGAATATGCCCATATACTATTTCCAGGATTTTATATCGAAGAATCATATTCCTTTAGAGTAACAAGAGATGCTGAACTAGAAATTGCTGAAGATGAAGCTTCCGATCTAATAAGTGAAATTGCTGAACAAGTTAGACAAAGAAGATGGGGTACAGATGCAATTAGACTTGAAATTGAACAGAAAGCCCCTGATTCTCTGATACAACTGTTAATGAAAGCATTAAACTTGCAATTATTTGATGTCTACAAAACAGGCGTACCTTTAAATCCTACAGATTTAATGTCTTTATTTAAACTTGAAAAGCCTGAATTAAAAGATGCACCATTCTTTTCAAAGAAAATCCTAGAATTCACAGATAATCCTGATGATGTATTTGAAGCAATTAAAAAAAGAGACTTTTTAGTCCATCATCCATTTGATTCTTTTACTAATAGCGTAGTAAAATTTATAGATGCAGCTGCAAATGATGATAATGTCTTAGCAATAAAGATTACTCTATATAGAGCAGGTGGTTCATCACCTGTTGTTGATGCATTAAAAAGAGCAGCAGAAAATGGCAAACAAGTAACAGCATTTGTTGAACTTAGAGCACGATTTGATGAAGAAAACAATATCATTTGGGCAAGAGAATTAGAAAGAGTTGGTGTTCATGTTGTGTATGGTATTCTTGGACTTAAGATTCATACAAAAATCACATTAGTTGTTCGTAAAGAAGGTAAAAAGATTAGAACCTATTTACACTTATCTACTGGAAATTATAATGTATCTACATCTAGAATTTACACTGATATAGGATATTTTACAGTAAGAGAAGATTTTGGAAAAGATGCTATCGATTTGTTTAATTTATTAACAGGTTATTCTCATCAAGATGAATGGCAAAGATTTTCTGTAGCACCAGAAGGATTAAAACAGAAAGTTCTAGATTTAATTATGAGAGAAACTGAAAAATCAACAGCAGAAAGACCAGGATTTATTTTTGCAAAAATGAATGCTTTGGTTGATGAAGAAGTAATTCAAGCCTTATATAAGGCCTCTCAGCATGGCGTTAAAATACAATTACTAATTCGTGGAGTATGTTGTTTAATTCCTGGTATCGAAGGATTAAGTGATAATATTGAAGTAAGAAGTATATTAGGCAGATTTTTAGAACATAGCCGAATATTCTATTTTTCAAATGGCAGTGATGAGCCAGAAATCTATTTAGCAAGTGCAGATTGGATGCCAAGAAATTTTATAAGAAGAGTAGAAATCATGTTTCCAATTTTAGATCAAAAGTCTTATCACTTACTTGAACATATTTTAGCAGTATATTGGCAAGACAATGTAAAGTCTTGGTTGCTCAATTCAGATGGATCTTATACCAGATTGCAATCACATGAAGACAATACACTTTGGGCGCAAAATCATTTTTTGCAAGAGATTTTGTCTAATAAAAAGTATCCACTAAAGTTAAAAAAATTAAGGTAATGTTTTGTCTTTTCATCTCATTCAATTAATATCTTTACGATATATCTTTTCCCTTAAAAAGTTAAGTTTTATATCTTTCATTACTTTCTTATCCTATTTAGGCATCACAACCGGTATTGCCGCCCTCATTTGTGTTTCTTCGATTTTTAATGGATTCAGAGATTTAGTTCAAGATATGCTATTATCTATAGATCCACACATTAGAATATCACAATTACATGGAAATCTCAAACTTTCAGATACTGTAATACATTATACAAGAAATATTGATCATATAAAGAAAGTAATTTCTTGTAATACTGGTAAAATTATTATTCATAAAAACAATATTCTTCAACCAGCAGTATTGTCTGCTCAGTCAGAATTACCAAGCAAACTATCAATAGAAAACTTTACATTACTTACACATAGCTCAAAGAATCAAATATTTATTGGATCAGCTTTGGCAGACAAATTACAAGTAATGAAAGGAGATACCATCCAAATTAGTTCACTTGCGATGATAGATGCTGTTTCTAGTGGTTTATTTCAATCAACTGGAATTCCAGTTATTATTGCTGGTGTTTTCCAAGTAAGTGGTGGAATGGATTATGATAAGTATTTGTGCTTTTCTCGTGAATCTTTAGGTACTACTCTTTTTGGAAATAGGGTTACAAATATTGATATAATAGCTACTGATACTAAGTTTACAGATTTTATTAGAAGTTCCATTATTAACAATCCCCTATTTTCTTCTTTGATTATTAAAGACTGGAATGAACTACATAAAGAGCTTTATGCAACTATGGAATATGAAAGAACTGCAAGTTTTATTGTTATAAGTTTAGTAGCATGTGTGGCTGCTTTTAATATTCTTGTTTCTTTATGGATGACTGTTCATACGAAAAGAAAAGACATAGGGATGTTATTGTCTATGGGACTCACAACTCAACAAATAAAACATATTTTCCTATTCAAAGGGATGATTATTGGGATTGCAGGTACTGTTTCTGGAACTTTGATAGGATTGTTGTTATGTAAAGGACAACAACTATATGGGTGGATCCCTATTGCCAATAGTGTTGTAAAATATTTACCTGTCTCTGTTCATTGGATAGATATCATTATATCTTGCTTGCTAACTTTAGGTTTAGCATTTATTGCAACTATTTATCCATCTTCAATGGCTGCTAAAACCTCAATTACCGAATCTTTACGATATGAATAAAAAAAGCCGATTCAGTAAGAATCGGCTTTTTTTTTATTTACTTTGTTGAGCTGGTGCTGCTTGAACCGGTGCAGTCTTTGCAGGTGCTGGAGCAGCAGGTATATTCGTGGGTTTCTCCGCATTTAGTGTTGCTGGAGCTCTTTCTTCAACTATAGTAGAAGACATAAAAAACTTATTTGTAATCAAAGAAAGTAATAGAATAACGGCGCCTAAACCTATGGTAATTTTAGTAAGTAAATCTGAAGCTTTTCTTGAACCAAACATTGAACCTAATTGATTTCCAAAGCCAGACATACCTGAAGCCATATCACCTTTTCCAGGTTGTACTAATACGGCAGCAATTAATAAAATTCCTAAAAGCACCATTACCAATGTTATAATTGTAAACATTCTTCACCTTAAAGTCAAAGTATTTCTAATAAATCAATTTCAAAGATATACATTCTCTTCGAGATAGTCAAAAGAG
>JALRHN010000178.1 GCA_023259575.1 Candidatus Kapaibacterium sp.
GTTGAAGACTTCGAAGCAAAGGAAGGTACCAATTTAACAAAAGATATTCAAGCTTTACAACGTTTAACGGAAGCTGCTGAAAAAGCAAAAATGGAATTATCAAACGTTGAAAAAACAACAATTAATTTACCATTTATTACAGCGGATAAAACTGGTCCAAAACATATTCAACAAGATTTGACACGTGAAAAATTTGAGACATTGTGTAAGAATTTAATTGATCGCTGTCGTATTCCAGTTGAAAAAGCATTAAAAGATGCAAAATTAGATAAATCAGGAATTAATGAAGTTGTATTAGTAGGTGGTTCAACACGAATTCCTGCAATTCAGCAATTAGTGGAGTCATTAACTGGAAAAAAACCAAATAAATCAGTAAATCCTGATGAAGTTGTTGCTATTGGTGCAGCAATTCAGGCAGGTATTTTAGCAGGTGAAATAACAGATATTTTATTATTAGATGTTACACCTTTAACTTTAGGTATTGAAACAATGGGTGGCGTTATGACACCTATGATTCAAGCCAATACTACTATTCCTACAAAGAAAACAGAAACATATTCTACAGCAACTGATAGCCAAACTTCTGTAGAGATTCATATTCTACAAGGTGAACGCCCAATGGCCAGAGATAATCGCTCTCTTGGAAGATTCCATTTAGATGGAATTCCTCCAGCTCCACGTGGCATTCCTCAAGTTGAAGTTACTTTTGACATAGATGCTAATGGTATTCTTCATGTTTCTGCCAAAGATAAAGCATCAAATAAAGAGCAAAATATCAGAATTACTTCATCCAGCGGATTAGAAAAAGATGAAATCGAAAAAATGAAAAGAGATGCTCAAGAACATGCTACCGAAGACAAAAAGCGTAAAGAAGAAATAGAATTACGTAATCAAGCAGATAATTTGGTGTATTCAACAGATAAACAATTATCCGAACTTGGAGATAAAATGCCTGCAGATGCAAAAGCAAGTATTGAATCTGCAAAAGAGAGATTGGCAGATGCTATTAAAAATAATGCTGATGATATTCGCCCAGCAATGGATGCACTAAATAAACTTTGGAGCGAAACCTCAACACAAATGTATCAAAATGCAAGCGCAAATGAACCTTCAGCTCAACAAGATTCTCAATCAGATGATCAAAGTAATGTAGAAGAAGCAGATTATACAATTGTAGATGATAAATAATCAGTAAGAAATCAAATCCAAAAAGGCGACTATATGTCGCCTTTTTTTTTAATAAACAGAAATCTACCATTTTATATCAACAGATTATATAGTTGTAAAATTAACAGAAGATTAAGATCATTATTCTTGGCACGAATTTTACTTATCTATTGAGTTACATATATTAAAAGCATGATACTATAATTTGGAGATATTATGTCTGAGGCCAATTTGCTGTCAGATATGCAAGACAATAAATCATTTGATGAGTTTCTTCCTGTATTAGAGGCATTAATATTTGCTTCTGATGAACCATTACAGATTGGAGTAATTTCAGACATATTACAACAATCTGAATTTCGGGAATTTGCAGATGCTGATACAATTGCACAGGCTATATTGTCCATAAATAGTCAATTATCAGAATATAGAAGACCATATACCATAATAAAGATAGCAGGTGGTTATCACTTTGTAACATTAAATGGCTATGGGATGTATGTTCAAAGATTATTGAAGTCTAAATCTAAAAAAAGAATGTCACAAGCTGCTTTAGAAACATTAGCAATTATAGCCTATAAGCAACCTGTAACTAAGCCAGATATCGAGTCTATTCGAGGAGTAAATTCTGGTGATATTGTTAATTCACTTCTTGATAGAGAATTAATTACAATTTTAGGCAGATCTGAATCTCTTGGCAGACCATTATTATATGGCACTACTTCAGAATTTTTAAGGGTTTTCGGTTTAAATGCTTTAGAAGATTTGCCCAAAATGAAAGAAATAGAAGAACTGATAGAGCTTCAACCGCAAAGTATGGCTGCAGAATTAAGCGCAGCAGCTTTATATACAGATGATTCTTCATCGCCAACAATATGATTTATATCATAGGATAACACTCTATAAACAAGTAATTATGCAACAGACAGAAGACATATACAAGCGTTTACAAGTATTGGAAATATCCTTAAAAAGAACGCGTTTACTTAATATACTATTAGTGTGTTTATGTAGCTGTATACTGTTTTATGGATTTATCGGCAAGGACAAAATATTGTCAATCGATAATATAGAAGCAGATAATATTGCTGTTAATAATATTGATATTGTTGATAAAAGTGGTAAAAGAAGAATGAAAATAGGGATGAGTGCAGATCAAAAAATTAGTATTATATCCATTTTTGGAAAAGAATCTGGAATTCCAGCAATACTGCTAAATTCAGATTTGACAGGCACTAACTCAGCAATTGCTTTTTATGATTCTAAGTCGAGACCAAAATATACTGTAAAAGTTGAAAATGATACTAATTGTTATACATTTCAATACGATAAAAATGGTAAAGTATCTGGAGGTTATTTCAATATCGGAGGAATATCTTCAATATATACATCAAGAATTCATTTAACTGATTCTGCTAATGTAAATAGAACTGTTATTGCATTAGATGAAAAAGATAATTATAATCCATTTATCCTATTTGCCGATAGCAAAAGTAAGATTCGATCAAAATGGTATTATTCGTCAAATGGCCCAAGTGGATTTGCTCTTTTTAATGAAAAACAGCAAAATCAAGGCTTATTTGGTATGCTTCCAAATGGTAATACATTTGTTACATTAAATGACAGTTTAGGAAATAAACAAATACTTATGCCCGGAAAATAATTTGTATACACATAGTATATTAACTATCAGTAATATTGATGCTTAACAGTTAAATATTTTTGTGATTTGTTATATATTTTATATATTGCGATTACAGTGTAGTGTGGATAAGTATCTATACTATATAGAATGCAAGGACTTAAGTCTATGATATGTATTAAATTAGACTTACTTTTATGCAAATTTAAATGTGATAAATTGTTGCTCTATTAATGAGTAATGCTTTGTTTCTGTTATATACTTAAGAATATTTATTGTAATTATATATAATACTCATTCATTTTGGAAGGACACAATTATGAAACTATCGTGTCGAAATGTGATACGCCTATTTACTATGGCGTTTGTTTTATTATTATCCACTTCAGTCTTTGCTACTGATTGGTATGTAAAAACCACTGGTAATAATGGTAATAGTGGTGCTTCTTGGGCAACTGCTTTTCAGACAATTAGCCAAGCGGTTTCATCATCTAATGATGGTGATATTATTTATGTTGAGGGTGGAACATATACTGAACAAGTAGAAATTCTTAATAAAACCTTAACTATTCAGGGAAGCCAAAATGCTGGTGCTGGTGTATCCAGAACAATAATTAAAGCTCCAGCATGGGGTACAATGACTTCAAAAACAGATGGTACAAATTTAAATTGGACCGGAGCTGATAAAATTGAGTCAAATACTTTTAACGCGGTAGTTTTTGTAAATGCAAATACTAATACAACTGAAGTTTATCTTAAAGGCATTGATATTAATGGTGATAATCAATTAGATCAAACCGGAACAACAATGTTTTTTGGTATTGCTTTTAAAACAGCAGTAGGTGGAATTGGTGGTTCTGCTAGTGACAGTGTAAGAGTTTATAATGTTAAATCAGCAGCAGCAGTTAATAATGCTAGAAATTTAGGTATGGGTGTGGCTTTCTTTGGTAAAGCAGCACCTGTTATGTCTCATGTAAGAGTCTATGATTATCGTAATGCTGGTGTTGCTATTTTAGGTAATAGTACTTCTAGCTTAAGCTCTACAGTAGCAAATCAACCAAATCCAACAATTGAAGACAATGTTATTACTGGTTCAAATTTTTCAGGTACAACTTCTGAAAACTTTATTCAAGCTGGTGTTTTGGTTGCTAATGGTGGTAGATCTACAACACGTAGAAATTTGATTTGGAAAAATCGTTGTGGAACTGCAGACTATGCAACTGGACGTTTTGCATATGGTATATATTTCTATGATGCACGTGCAAATACAATAGGCGATGTTTCATCTACAAAATCAAATGGTAATTT
>JALRHN010000179.1 GCA_023259575.1 Candidatus Kapaibacterium sp.
AATTTAAATATGTTGCATTATTATCTAAAAGATCATTAGCATTTGGGTAATTAATTTCAGAATCTACTACATCTAATAAAACTTCATCTAATTCGTTAATAATATGATAGTTCTCTTGATTCTTTTGCCACCATTTTGTTCGCCATTTAGGAGATTTACTGAATATTTTTTTTGTTTCAGAAATAACCCTATTGTTTTGTTTATATCTAATTGCAACATAAATGTCGCTCGAACAAGCTGCATATTGCCAGGCAGAAGAATTGTTAACAAATGCTCTAGGATAAAATGCTAAAACTTTTGGCGATTCGAATTTTTTGCATGTAAACGAAGCATACCCATCTACATAATATAATTGACCGGAACTTCTATATTGATTAGGCGGAGGTAGATATTCAAGAACATTAGATTCATCTCTATTAAAAGCTCCAAATATTTCTACAGGCTTTTTGTAGCAATTTATCACTGAAGTTCCTGTGCCTAAAACCCACTCATCATTAGTATTAGGCTGAGCTATATTAGACCCTGAATTTAAAACTTCTAAATAAATATCTCCATCAATTGGCAAAGAAGATAGTTCTATAACAATCCAATAATCATTATTGCTGTTTAATTCAAAATCTAATTTAAATTCATATGCTGCAAAAGATGTCGTTAAATCTGCAAAAGTTACCGAAGTGCCTGATTTAAGATTCTCTGCTGGTAAGTTATTTACGCTTGAATAAATATGAGTTTTTATTTCAGCAACATCCTCATTTAACAGTTTAGTCTTACCAGAATCTAGTGTAATTTTAAGATTTATTTTTGTAAATTGTAATGAAGAATTGATTTGAGGATTCAGTTTGATTGCAGTATATTTTGTAAGTAATAATGAAGATCCACCAAGAGCATTATTTAAATTTACATCATTAATAGCTGTTTTTTGATTGCCATGATTTTCTAATTCAGATATATTTGAAAGAGTATATCCAGTTTCAGCTATAGTAAAAGAATCAGCCACAATTTTCTCGATTAATGGAGCTGGATCATCTGTCTGTAATGGCTTATAACCAAATCTTTGAGGCAAATTGTTTTTCCAATATGGGGTAATTGAATTTGTATACTCAGAATAAGTTAATGCCAAATTTTTAAGAGAAACCCATGTATTAGGATATTGAGAATAATCAACAACATAAAATTCTCCTCCATCTTCTAAAAACTTTAAAACTTCCTCATTAATTTGCTCTTCAGTATATCCTTGGTTAGCTAAATTTAATCTAAAAGCTTCTTCAGTTATTTTAGTCGAATCTGGTGGCGAAACAACTTTGGTTAGTACTTTTTGAGACTTTCCCATTTCAAGATCAGGAATTAATGCAGCATATCCATGTAATCTAAAATCATTTATATTCTGAAGAGTTGAAAGCTTGAAATAGCCAATAGTAGATAATGAATTAGCAACCCTTTTGTCATAATCATCATCAGAAAGAAAATATTTAGAAGCCATAATTCCAAGATCTTTTTTTAGTATATTTTTTGAACTGTCTTGGAATTCTAATCTCAAAGTATAATCTTGACCAATTTTATTACCAGCGCTTTTAAGGTCTACAGATTCACATAAAAAAGATTGCTCTTGATAAATTTCAACATTAACTTCCGTGGAAATTAATTCAGAAGACATTTCAAGTCTATTAGAATATAAGGTTCCAAGGATAGTAGAAGGTTGTAAAAATGTCAAATCATAAATAGACTGTCTGCCATACTTATCAAATTGTATAGATTTAGGTTCAGCATTATTAATGTTTTGTAAGTCTGCCTGAGTAGGTTTTTTCAGCAAGTAATGAATTATTTTTTGATAATTGATATCTGTTTTAATTTCTGGCAAAGATCCTAAATTATATGTCTCTCCATCAATAGCAGTATAGAAAGAATCATAAAATCCAGATTCGACTAGTTCATTAAAATCTGTTTGTCTTAATTCATTAACAAAAGCTATATATGCAGGAGTAATTGTCTCTGCTATATCTGCATCAGATACTTTATTTTTAGCAAAGTTCTTAATAATCTGTTCAAAAAATACTATTTCATTTTTAACTTGAATGGAAGAATTTTCTGCTAACCCATATTTATTCACAGACTTAGTAATTATCGCTCTAGCTACTAAATCATAATTACTTGAGTATGCTGGATAAAAACTGCTTTCTTCAAAACTATCGATAAATTCACCACTTATTGCTGGGGAATGTTGAATTAAAAATTGGGCAGTCGGAGTAAATCCATTAGCTCCATTATTCAAAGTAAGGATGTTTACAAATTTGAACTCATTATCTCTCAAAGAGCCTAATTCAGATAAAGAATTGTTGATAGTATTCGGGATATCAGTCAATAGATATCTAGATGGAGAGCTTGGGTTAGAAAATTCTCCATCTAAATATTTGAATAGAGTTTTGTTATCAGAATAGAGATATTTATTAACATCATTTATTCCAGTAAGATTAAAATTTATAGCTGTTAGGATGTTTTTATCAAAGAAGTTTTTTCTATTTCCAATGATTAAATCTGTAGCAATGTAATCAGTTACAAGATTTAAATAAGAATTACTTGGCATTACATCCTTAGATTTCCAATAAGCTACAACATGCCAATATTTGTTATTAGTAAAAGAATATGTAACACCATCAAAAATATTTAAATTTAAGCTGATTGTGTAAGTAGAAATATCTTTAATTTCAACTTTAAAATTAACTACAGATAATTGTTCATAGTTATTAGGAACAGAAATAACTTCCCACACATTACTTGAATAATTCTGAACCAACTTAGGATGAGAGTAGAATCTTAGATCTTTAGGAATATCATCAATTCCAAAATTAGAACAGCCATCAAAAGTAGATTTAGGAATATCAAATTTAATTTCTGTATTTGATAAACTTGATAAATTTGTTCCTGAAAGATTTTTGATTGAAATCCATCTTGCGGAACTAAAGAATGGGACCCTTTGATAATTAGCACCATCATATCTTACTGGATAATCATAAGCTAATCTCAAATATCCATCAGGCTGAGATGGAGTTGGTGTAGTTGGAGGTTCGCTAGAGTTTGCCGTTAAAATTCCTGATGTTGGTAGATATCCTGACCATGCATTATAATTCCATACTCCCCATCCTTCAGTACTTGGTGGCCCCTCTTTTGTAGGATTCCAATCACCTGTTAAAGTTGTAAATGGGAAATAATTTTGTCTTTTAGGAACAATATCAGCTCCCATAATCCCAAGGCCCAAATTATCGGATGTGTTGTATTTAAGATAATTTTGAGCATAATCAGTGTCATGAAATTCGATAGAACCTTTAAGATTGCAGAGAACAGATTCTACTAATAGTCTTGTCTTAAAAGAATTATCTAGTGTGCCAAAAGCATCCGACAAAATACCCTTAGATTTGCCGAAAGTATTAGTAATTAAAACTAGACCATCTCTTTTTATTTCACTCATTTTTAAGCTGCTGTTGTTGGTACGTTATCAGGACCGAATGATGTAATTTTTACAATTTCTTTAGCAGTAAGTGTAAGTGAGCCACTCTTCAGTAAAGCTTGCCCTCTCGAATCTTCTGAAGGTTTTGCATCACTTATTTGAACATCATAAAGCAATCTGATGGGTTCACACATATCGGCTTGAAGTTGCTTAATGTTATTTCTAGAACCTGTTGTCAAATTTGTAACTGCTGAATTATTTTTTACTGCTTCATACACTAGATTAAATGCTTCTGTAGCCAATCCTGAAGTTGGCAATGCAGGTGCTGGGTATGCATTGCTGTGAGAATCTGCCCATAAAGCATTAAAATTATTCTGTCTAACTTTAAGAGCTTTTACACCTTCATAACTTATGACATTACCAGTTTTAAAATTAATCTTGAAACCAAATGCTGACCTGGTTTTTTTAAAAAATTTACTAATTACTGGTCTGAACTTTCTGTGAACATAAAATCTTACGGAAATAGTATCACTATCTATTGATATGCTTCGCTCATGAATTTCCGTAGAAACAGAACTGAACGGTCTTCCATAATGCTTTAATAAATGTCGTTCCTTTGTGGTATAAAATGTTGCAATGCGA